>JAICKM010000459.1 GCA_025927935.1 Chloroflexia bacterium
GAGCCGGGCGTGGACCTGTCGATCGATTGCCTGATCTGCGGCGGGACGGGCTGCCGGTCCTGCAAGTTCACCGGGTTCCTGGAGATCATGGGCGCGGGTATGGTCCACCCGCAGGTCTTGCGTAACGGCGGGATCGACCCGGATGTCTACAGCGGCTTTGCCTTCGGCATGGGCGTCGAGCGCATCGCCAACCTGCGCCACGCGGTGGACGATATTCGCCTCTATTACACGAACGACCTGCGCCTGTTGCGCCAGTTCAGCTAGGGAGAAGCAGCGATGGCTACAAGAGTACCGCTCTCGTGGCTGCGAGAGTATATCGATATCCAGGTTCCGCCCCAGGAACTGGCGAACCGCCTCATCCTGGCCGGGCTGGAAGTGGAGCGCATCGACACCATCGGCAGCGAGTGGGACAAGGTGGTGGTCGGGCGCATCGCCACACTGGACCGCCACCCCAACGCCGACCGCCTCTGGGTGACGCAGGTGGACTACGGCGCCGACGCCCCGCAGCAGGTGGTCACCGGGGCACCGAACCTGCATCTGGGCGCCATGGTGCCGCTGGCGTTCCCTGGCGCCGTGCTGATCGACGGGCATAGCGCCACGCACGAAAAGATCACGCTCAAACCGGGCAAGCTGCGCGGCATCGAGTCCATCGGCATGGTCTGCTCGGAGTTAGAGCTAGGCATCTCCCAGGAGCATGAAGGCATCATGATCTTGCCCGACAACGCGCCGCTGGGCGCGCCGCTGCAAGAGGTGCTGGGCGACATCGTGCTGGAGATCGCCGTGACGCCCAACCTGGGCCGCATCCTGAGCCTGATCGGCGTGGCCCGCGAGATCAAGGCGCTGTTCGGCGGCGAGGTCCGCCAACCTGACACCAGTTGGCAGGCGAGTGGACCGCCCATCGAAGAATTGCTCGACGTGCAGATCGAAGACCCGGACCTCTGCTCGCGCTACAGCGCCGCCCTGATCCGGGGCGTGCAGATCGGCCCGTCGCCCGACTGGATGCAGCGGCGGCTCACGCTGGCCGGCATGCGCCCGATCAGCAACGTCGTGGACATCACCAACTACGTGATGCTGGAGATGGGCCAGCCGCTGCACGCCTTCGACTACGCCAAGGTCCACGAGCACCGCATCATCGTGCGCCGGGCGCGCGAGGGCGAACACATCACGACGATTGACCATGAGAACCGGGTGCTCGACTCGAACACGCTGGTTATCGCCGACCCGCGGGAAGCGGTGGGCCTGGCCGGGGTCATGGGCGGCGCCGACAGCGAGATCGGGCCGGAGACGGTCGATATCTTGCTGGAGTCGGCCAACTTCGACCCGCGCAACATCGCACGCACGTCCCGGCAGTTGCACCTGCCGTCTGAGGCGGCCAGCCGCTTCGAGCGCACGGTGGACCAGCAACTGACCGTGCCGGCGCTGAAGCGGGCGGCGGAGTTGATGCGCCAATACGCGAGCGGCACCATCGCCGGCGGCTACATCGACCACTTCCCGGCGCCCAAGCCGCCCGTGACCATCGCGCTTGCGCCGCACGAAGTCGAGCGCCTGCTGGGCATCCCCGTGCCGGCATCCGAGATCGCGAGTATGCTGCGCCGGTTGGAGTTCGGCGTCGAGATACCTGCCGACGCGGCGAACGATCCGCACGCCACGCTGACAGTGCATGTGCCGTCGTACCGTAACGATGTGAACATCCCCGCCGATCTGGTGGAGGAAGTGGCGCGCATGATCGGCTACGACCGCATCCCGGAGACGCTGCTGTCGGGCACGCTACCGCCGCAGTTCGTGAACTACGACTACAACGACCGCGAGCATGTGCGCGACCTGCTGGCCGCTTGCGGCCTGGACGAAGTGATCACCTACTCGCCGATCAGCAGCGCGGCCCTGGCCCGACTGGGATCGCCCACGCCGCCCGCGGAAAGCGCGCCGCCGGAACCCGAGCCTGCCGCGCAAGGGAAACGGCGCACGGCGCCGCCGAAGGTCTGGCAGTACCGGGCCTACGACGAGAACCGGCCGATCATTCGCATCGCCAACCCGCTGAGCAGCGAGCAGGACATCATGCGCCCGGCCCTGTTGCCCGGCCTGCTGGGGGCGTTGCGGACCAACCTGCGCAACACGCCGCGCCTCTACCTGTTCGAGATCGGCAACATCTTCTGGACGGCGACGCCGGAGGATGCCCGGCAGCGGGAGGAGGACGCGGCGGCGGGCCGGCGCACGGCGCTCGCCCCCGGCGAAGCGCTGATGCCGGTCGAGCCGCGGCGTATCGGCGCGTTGCTGACCGGCCCGCGCCACCCGCGCTCGCGCTTCACGCGCACCGAGGCGGCGGAAGAACAGACCGACTTCTACGACGCCAAGGGCGTGGTGGAGACGTTGCTGGCGCACCTGAACATCGCCGGCGCGCGCTACGAGCCGGTACTGGCGCCCTGGTACCATCCGGGCCGGGTGGCCGCCGTCGTGCTCGGCGACACGCTGCTCGGCGTGGTCGGCGAGTTGCACCCGCGCGTGCTCGACGCCTTCGAGATCGGTGGGCGGCGCGTCTACGCCTTCGACCTCGATCTGGATGTGTTGCTGGCGGCCATCCCGCAGCAGGTGCGCTACAGCAGCATCAGCCGCTACCCGGCGGTCACGCAGGACATCGCCCTAGTGGTGGCCGGCACCGTCCCGGCCAGCCGGGTCGAGGCGCTGATCCGCGAAACAGGCGGCAAACTGCTGACCGATGTGCTGCTGTTCGACATCTACACCGGCGCCCCGGTGCCCGCGGGCCATCGCAGCCTGGCCTACACGCTCACGTTCCAGGCGCTGGACCGCACCTTGAGCGAAGACGAAGTGACCAAGCTCCGTAACAAAATCGCCAACCGGCTGAAGTACGAAGTCGGCGCCGAACTGCGGGCCTGATTCGTCGTCGCTTACCCAGGCGGGTCCGGTCACGAGCCGGACCCGCCTTTTTTGACGGTTTTCTCACCTGCGGCAATGCCATGCCGCTTTAATCCGGCGTCCTTTACTGGTATAATTGGCCTGTGACCACCAATTCATCGAACCCGCGAACCCGATCCGAAGGCCAGTGACATCCAGTGTCCTAGAGAGAACATCGTGTCCAGCAAGAGTTCCAATATCCACAAAGCGTATTTACCCGGCATGACCGCCGACGTGGCCGGCGGCGGCGAGGTTACGCTGCCGCTCGAAGTGCTGGCCCGGCGCCTTAATCGCAGCCCCGACGATGTGTTGCGTTTGGACAGCGATGAGAACCCCTACGGGTGTTCGTTGCGCGTGCTCGAAGCGCTCGGCAGCGCCGAGTCGCTGCACCGGCCCGGAGATCCGGAAGCGCGCGATCTGCGCGCCGCGCTCGAATCCTACGCGCTCTGCGCCCGCGACCGCATCGCCGTAGGCGCCGGCCCGGCGGAGAGCCTGGAGCGCCTCTTGCGCGTACTTACACGGCCCGGCCAGGCCATTGCCGTGCCCGCGCCCACCCGGCCGCTGTATGCCGCCGTGGCCGAGCGCGTGGGCCGGGAGGTGGTGGAGATCCCGCTGACCCGCGGCTTCGACGTGGATACCACGTCCCTGATCGCTGCCGCTCAGACCGGCCAGATCGCGCTCATCATCGTGGGCGCGCCCAACGATCCCACCGGCACCGGGCTCACAGCCACGGAAGTCGTGCGCCTGCTCCGCACCGAGATCCCGATTGTCGTGGACGAGTCGCTCTTTGAGTTCTCCGGGCGCACGGTCGTGCCGCTGGTGACGGAGTTCGACAACCTGATCGTGCTGCGCGATTTCGCGCCGTGGGCGGGGTTGGGCGGCCTGCCGATTAGCTATACCTTGAGTGCCCGGCCCCTGGCGGCGCGGATGCGCCAGGCGGCGGTCTTCGGCGGGGTCACGAGCGCGCCGGGCCGGGCGGCGCAACTGGCCGCGCTGGCCTCGTTACAGGATCTCGACATCCTGCGCGCCCATGTGAAGGCGCTGCGCCAGGAGCGCGGGCGCATGTTCCGCAGCCTGCGCAAGCTGAACCTGTTGCAGCCCTATCCGTCGGAGGCCAACTTCCTGCTCTGCGCCATGACTCGCGGCAATGCCGCCGCTATCCGCGACTATCTCGCGGACAACGACGGCATCATCGTGCGGGCCATCGCCACGCCCCAATTGCCCAACCACCTGCGTATCAGCGTGGGCCGGCCCCAGGATACGGAAACCCTGATGCGCGGTTTGCTGCGCATCGCCGAGCAGCACCCGCTCTAGCGCGAACGCACTAGAGGCCGGTGATGCCCTCGGCGGCCAGCATGGCGCGCTGAGCGGCGAACAGCCCAGCCAGGCCCAATTCCCCCAGGCGCAAGAACTCGTCCAGCATCGCCCGGCTGAAGGCGCCGTGCTCGGCGGTGGCCTGCACTTCGATCCACTCCCCGGCGCTGGTCAAGACCAGGTTGCAATCAACCTCGGCGCGCGAGTCTTCCAGGTAGGGCAGATCGAGCCGGGCTTCGCCCTCCACAAGACCTACGCTGACCGCCGCCACCAGGCCACGCAACGGCAACGCCGGGCCGGGCAGCGTGCCTGCCACCCGCAGCCGGTGCAAGGCCAGCACCACGGCCACCGCCGCGCCGGTGATGGCGGCGGTGCGCGTGCCCCCGTCGGCCTCGATCACATCACAGTCCACCTGCAACAGCAGTTCCCCCAGGCGATCCAGATCGACCATGGCGCGCAGCGAACGGCCGATCAGGCGCTGAATCTCAGTAGCGCGGCCATCGGGCTTATTGATCGGGCGGGCGATGCGCTGCGGGGAGGAACCTGGCAACATGCCGTACTCCGCCGTGAGCCAGCCGCGCCCCTTGCCGGCCAGCCAGGGTGGCACCTTGAGATCCACGCTCACGGCGCAGGCCACACGGGTCTGGCCGGTCTCGATCAGCACCGACCCGGCGGGGCCGCTCTGGAAGTGCGGGGTGATACGTAGCGGGCGCATCTCGTCGTTCTGGCGGCCATCGGGACGGGGCATGGAGTTCCTCTCGTGTGATCCGTCATGCTGAGCGTAGCGACGAATCTCCGTCTCTCCACCTAAAGACGAGACTCTTCGCTGCGCTCCCTAGACAAGGGTTGGATGACGATATTCAGAGCGTTAACGGGTTGCCGGCGATGTAATGAACGATATTACTCCATCTCGCCCCAACTGCGCCCATGCTTGGTTTCGACCTTCAAGGGCACATCCATGGGGAAGGCGTTCTCCATCGTCTCACGGACCAGCGTGTCGACCTCATCCAGTTCGGCTTCGGGCAGCTCGAACAACAGCTCGTCGTGGACCTGCAACAACATGCGAGCAGCCAGGTTGCGTTCGCGCAACTCGCGGTGCAGGCGGATCATAGCGATCTTGATGATGTCGGCGGCGGTGCCTTGGACCGGGGCGTTGATGGCCGCGCGCTCGGCGGCCTGGCGCACGCCGCCGTGCGACGAGGTGAGTTCGGGCATGTAGCGGCGGCGACCTAGCAGGGTCATCACGTAGCCGCATTTGCGGGCTTCATGTAATGTCTCGTCCATGAACTGGCGGATCTTCGGGTAGCGCGCCCAGTAGCGCTCCAGGAAGCCCTGCGCGTCCTGGTGAGTCAAGCTGGTATCGCGGGTCAGCCCATAAGTGCCCATGCCGTAGAGGACGCCGAAATTGATGCGCTTGGCGAGGTAGCGCATTTCGGGCTTCACCTGGTCCATCGGCACATCGAATAGCTCCGCGGCCGTCGCCGCATGGACATCGCCGCCGCTGCGGAAGACGTTGACCAGCGTCTCTTCGCCGGTCATGTGAGCCAGGATGCGCAACTCGATCTGCGAGTAGTCGGCGGCGTAGAGCGTGGAGGGGCGGGGCACCAGCGGCTTGGGCGAGGTATTGTCGGCGACGAAAGCCCGCCGCACCAGCCGCCCGACCTCGGTGCGGAC
>JAICKM010001102.1 GCA_025927935.1 Chloroflexia bacterium
CTCAAGGGGGTGGGAGACTAGGCCGTCGCGGGTCTCTCTTTTTGGAGGCGTGGTGTAGCGGCCTAACATGCAGCCCTGTCAAGGCTGAGACCGCGGGTTCGAATCCCGTCGCTTCCGCTTTTTTAAGGCGTGGTCCCCTCCTGGGACCACGCCTTTTTTTGTCTGTCACCGGGGCTTATGGCTGCTCCAGCCGGGCGCGGTTTTGCGCCAGCGCCGTGGCCGCGGCTTGGCGGGCCAGGTGGAAAGCCGGCCAGGTCTGCGTGCCGGGCGCGGGTGGCCGTTGGGCCAGCGCCAGCAGGCGTGCCCGCAGCCGCGCGCGCTCCTCCCCTTGCAGCGTATCGAGGCTAGCCACCAGCAGCGGCACGGCGTCGTCCGAGAGATCGCTCAGGTAGGCCGTATCCAGCCGGGCGGCGGCGTGATAGCGCCCCAGGTTCTCCTGCACGATGGTGGCATCGGGATTCACCATGTTGAGCGTCCCCAGGAAACCGAGCGCGCAGACAAAGGCGCCGATGGCGAAGCGGCGCGGGCTGACCCAGAGCGTGCCCAGCAGCCAGAGGAAGGTCGCCGCCAGCCAGAGCATGAAGACGTGGACGTAGAGCCGCAGGTGCGTATAGCCGTAGGCTTCCTCGTACAGCACCATGCGCTGGAGCGCCGAGGCCAACAGCACCAGCACCAGCCCGATCATCAGCGTGCTGAGGCCGTTAAACAGCCGCGTTTGCGCCGGAGTCCGCGGGCGCACCAGCCATTGCAACCCCAGAATCAACCCCAGGGTCAGCACCGACACGGCGACCAACTCGAAGAAGCCGCGCCGGGCGTAGTCGGCATAGCTAAACCCGGCCACAGTGATATTGGCCCGCCCGCCGAACAGGTAGGCGAACTGGATCGCGCCAAAGGCCAGAAAGAGCAGATCGACGGCGCTCAGGATCGTCGTCACCTCGACGAAGCCGAGCGATACCAGGCGCCGCAAGGCCGCCGTCTCCGGCTCCCAGGGAAAGCCGTCGCCCGCGCCGGGGCGGCGGCGCAAGGCGTAGACGAGCGCCCCCGCCAGGAACCACCCGGCGACTGTCACGATCATCCCCTGGACGAATAGATCGCCGAAGTCGGGCAGGTTGAACTGGAGCAGGGCGCCCAGATACCCGGCGAACACCGCATCGGCTGAGGCCAGCAGTACGCTGAACACCAGCAACACCGGGAGCGCCAGCGCCAGCCCGCGCAGCACCGGCAGCAGCGGCCCCATGCCCCGCCGGTGCTCCCGCGCGACCTCCACGGTGGCCGGCACCAGCGGGGCCGGTTGCAGGAAGGCGTTGCCCAGCACGGCCAGCAGCGCCAGCGGATAGCCGATCAGGTCCAGCCGGGCCAGCCGGCCCGCGGCATAGAAGTAGGCCAGCAACCCCAGCAGCGCCAGCGTGGCAAGCACATTAAGCACCGTGAGGAAAGCGTTCGCCCGCACGGCCACCATGCCCGCGAAGAAAATCAGCGGCACCAGCAGCCACAGATTCCGCCACGCCGGGCGCACATCCTCCACCCGGCTCAGGCCGAACAGA
>JAICKM010000819.1 GCA_025927935.1 Chloroflexia bacterium
AGCCTGTTGCCCAGCGCCAGCAGGGTGAACCATAGCCCGTTGTTCTCGATCAGCCCCATGAGCAGGCCGCGCATCCAACCGGGACCGGGCAGGCGCGGCCCGACAACCCGCGCATAGACAAAGGCGAAGGCAACCGAGTTGAGAAAGTGCCACGGCACACCCACAAACCAGTAAGCCGGCCTGCGCCGCGTGACGGCCATACCGAGCAGCTTCATATCGCTGTAGCCGTCGGGCCAGATGGCCTGGTCCACGATCTGCTCGGCCAGGAAAGCGCCGCCCGACAGCAGCCCGGCGACCACGATGCGCCCCGTATCATCCGCCTGTTTCATCGTTCGCTCCTTTACGACAGGCTGCCCAGTACGTCAGATGCTGGCCGCCGCCAGCCAGCCCAGCGCCGTCAGCAGCGCGGCGGCCTCGATCATCCCGGCCATGGGCCGCAGGGCCGGCACACCCTGGCGCCGGTAAAGCACGATGGCGGCCAGCAACAGTCCGCCGCCCAGGACGACCGTGGCGGCCAGGATCGCGCCATTAACGCGCATGGCCCAGCCAAGCAGGACGGCGCCCGCCAACCCGCTGCCTAGCGCGCCCCAGCAGACGGCCAGCGTCGCACGGCGGCCCAGGATATGGGCCAGGCCGCGCAGCCCCGCGGCGCGGTCGGCGTCCAGGTCGGGCAAGGTGTCGGCCAGATGCAGCGCAACCACCAGCCAGGCGGTGAGCGCGGCGGCGGCCCAGACAGGCGCATCCCACGCCCGGCCCACACCCGCCGCGGCCCAGAGCGGCAGCACGCCGAAGCCGAGCGCGAAGGGCAGAGGACTCCAGGGTGTGCGCTTGAGGCGCACATCATACAGCAGCCCCGCGCCCAGGCCCACGGTGGTACACGCCACGACCAGCGGCCCCAGCGGCGCCGCCAGCACGCCGGCCGCCACCACGGCCATCCAGCCGAGCATCCGCACCCGCGCCGCGCTGATCACGCCCGCCGGGATCGGCTTGTCCGGCTTGGCGATGCGGTCCTCCGGCAGATCCCAGTAATCATTCCAGAGCGAGATGGCGAACTGCGTGGCGAGTTGGGCGGTCAGGAGCAGCAGCAGCGGCCCGGCGGGCGGCCGGCCCCGCGCCGCCAGCACGATATACACGCCGAAGGCCAGCGTCGTAAACACGCTGGGGCCGAAGTGGAGCAATTGGAGCCAGGGTTTCACCTGGCGCATCGGGCGCCCGTCCCCGCGCGGTCAGCGGGGTAGGGGAGCGGGGCGGGGAGAGGGTGCGTCCCGCTGTTGCGTGCGCAGGGCGGCATCCCGATAAGGGACCAACCTAACCCCCCTGCCCCCCTTCCCGCCGCGGGAAGGGGGAATCGCCGGCGCCGTGCATCGTGACTCCCCTCCCCGTGGCGGGGAGGGGCCGGGGGAGAGGTTGCCCACCTACCGGGATGCAACACGATCATGCGGCTATTATAGCAGATGCGCTTGCCGCCCATCTCCGCCTTTGGGGGGAGCCGGGCGGCCCGCGAACTCCGTCCCGCGGTCCTTGACATCGGGATGGGCGGGCCGGTATAATTAACGCTTGTGTGCGAATAGACGGGGCTTAAAATAAGCCGAATCATGGATCGAGAAAACCGATGTTGCAAGTTTCGAATGTGAGTTTATCCTATGGCCCGCGCCTGGTGCTGGACGATGTGTCTTTCACCATCGGGCGGGGCGAGAAAGCCGGGCTGATCGGCATCAATGGGGCGGGCAAAAGCTCGCTGCTCAAGATCATCGCGGGACTCATGAGTCCCGACGCGGGCACGATCTTGCTGCCGCGCACCATGGGCTACCTGTCGCAGGACGTGGCCCACGAGGACCCGGTGGCGGCGGGCGGCACCGTGCGCGACTATATCTTCAGCGGCAACGGCCTGGACGAGGCCGTGCGCGAATATGAAGTCCTGGCCGACAAGCTGGCGACGGTCAGCGGCGCCGCGCTCGACGCGACCATGGAGCAGTTCGGCGAGGCGCAGGCCACGCTGGAGCGCCTGGGCTACTACGACGCCGACGCCCGCGCGGAGGAGTTGGTCCACGGCCTGGGCCTGAAAGGCGTGACGCTGGAGCGCCGCGTGGCGACCCTGAGCGGCGGCCAGAAGACCAAGCTGGCCCTGGTGCGCCTGCTGTTCCAGGGGCCGGACCTGCTGCTGCTGGACGAGCCGACTAACTTCCTCGACGTGGAAGCGGCCAAGTGGTTGATGGAGTTCCTGGGCAGCTATCGCGGCAGCCTGCTGATCATCTCGCATGACCTGGAATTGCTCGACCGCAATATCGACAAGATCATCCGCCTGAACGAGTTCACGCACAAGCTGGAAGAGAGCCGGGGCACTTACTCGGCCTATGTGCGCCAGACGGAAGGCTTGCAAGTGACGCTGGAGAAGGCGCAACAGCAGCAGGAGCGGGACATCGCCCGCCTGCGCAAAACCGCCGACCGCCTGCGCGGCTACGGCGCCACGCGCGTCCGCCAGGTGCATGCCCTGGAGCGCCGGGTGGCGACCCTGGAAACCAGCATGCCTGTGCTGAGCCAGAACAGCCGCCGCATGAAGATCAACTTCACCGCACGCCAGCCGAGCAGCAAGCAGGTGCTGGACGCTCAGGGCCTCGCCAAGAGCTACGGCCCCAAGCTGGTCTTCCAGGACATCAATTTCCGCGTCGAGCGCGGCCAGCGGCTGGTCGTCATCGGGCTGAACGGCGCGGGCAAGACGACGCTGCTGCGCTCGTTGCAGGGGCTGACCACGCTGGATGCGGGCACGGCCACCTGGGGCGACCGCGTGCAGCCCGGCTATTACGCCCAGGAGAACGAGGGACTGGACTACAACCGGACTGTGTTCGATGAGGCCCTGGCCGTGATGCCCGAAGACAGCAAGCGCGTGCGCGCTGTGCTGGGCCGCTTCCTGTTCACCGGGGACCGCGTGATGCAGACCGTCGGCACCCTCTCCGGCGGCGAGAAGACGCGCCTGGCCCTGGCAAAGCTGGTGCTGGCCGGGCCGAACCTGCTGGTGCTCGACGAACCGACCACGC
>JAICKM010000468.1 GCA_025927935.1 Chloroflexia bacterium
GGCCAGCCCAGGGCGCGGGCCTCGTTCGCCGCCGCGTCATAAGGCGCGCTGAACTGGAGATAGCCGCCCGGCGCATCGGGCCAGCCCGCCGGCACGGGGATCGGCTCCTCGTAGACGGCCAGGGGCAGCGGGCGCAACTCGGCGACGAAGGCGTGACGGAGCGCCGGGTCGGGGATGACCCCGGCCAGGTCGTCCTCGATCCAGGTCGGGATCAGCCCGCCGGTCGCGGCGGCGCGGAAGGCATCGGCATCGGCGCGATCACTGAAGCGGCTGAGGCGGCTCCTGCCGTTGTGCGGCAAATCAGCGTCCACGAAGAGGTAGGCCGCGACAGACCGCCCGGCGGCGGTAGCAATCGCGGGAAGCAGCACGCCGCCGCCGCTGTGGCCTACCAGGACGAGGGGCCGGGTGGCGTCCACGCTGTCAAGGGCAGCCATCGTCGCGGTCACGTGCTGCCGCCAGTAGGGCGGCTCCGCCGTCTCGTCCGCGCGCAAGGCGGGCACCACGACCGGGTAGCCGCGCCCGCGTAGCTCCCCGGCCACCGGCTCCCAGGTGCGCGGACCGACGAGCGGGCTGTGGACGAGCATGAAGACCGGCGTGCTCACCGCGGGCAGCTACACATTCACGCTGCGCGGGAAGGGCGCTGTGCTGACATGGGGATAGTCCAGTTGCTCGGCGGTGCGCAACCAGTCGTCGGGCACCTGCAACAACTCGACCGGGATGCGCATCCATTGCTCGATAGCGGCCAGCATGCGGCGGTTGAGCAGGTGGCCCTGCTCGACTTCGGACACATGAGCGCCCGCGCCGGGGGCATTATCCGCCCAGAAACTGGCCGGAGCCAGCACCACCAGCGCCGGGGGCGCTTCCATGGCGTAACCGGTCAGCGCGGCGGCGAAGTTGGTGGTCGAGGTCACGGCCACCCAGTTGCGCAGGTTATCGAGCAGCGCCTGCCAGAGCCAGTAGCGCTGGGTCGTCTTCACACGCGTGCAAACCAGCATGGCCCGATGGGCGTTCTCGTCATAGCAGAGCAGATCGATGGCGTAGCGCTCCGTCCCGCCCTCGTAGAGCGGGTAGTGCCAGGTCAGGATCTCCTGGCCTTCGCGGGCCAGGTAGGCGCGGTTCTGCGCGATGGCATAGCTGAGGTACTGGTCGGGAAACTGGCGCGTCGGTTCGGGGGCGGCGCGATGGAAGCGGTCGACCTGCTCCAGGCTGAACGCCTGCAAGTTGCCGCTCGACTCGGCCCGGCGGCTGCGCTCGACAAAGCCGGCAAAGGCGTCGGGCGCGGCCAACACAGCTATGAGCGCATCGTGGCGGGCCTGCTGCTGCTCTTTGCCGATCATCGCCGCGATCTGCCCAATCGTGGTCGAGAGCGAGGGCGCCGTGCCGCCGGTGCGCCGCGGGGCGCGCGCCGCCGGGGCCGCGGCGGTGGCGGTGGCGGAGCGGGTGGTCCGTGGCGCTTTGGGCGCGGCGGGTTGGGGCGTGGCGGGCGCCGCCACCGGGCGGGCTTGCGCCGTGGGACCTGTCCGGCGGCGCGGGGGCGGTTCGGGCGTGCGCGGGGGCAGCGTCATGTTGCTCAGGATGCGTTGCTGGATGGCAATATCCAGGTCTTCCTGCACGCCGTCTTCAAAGCGCACGGTCATCGTGGGCGGGTGCAACGCAACCACGGTAAACGTGCCCTTGCGGTTGGTGTACTGTTCGCCAACAACAAACTCGGTAGGATTAATCACGATTAGCTAGGTTCCTCCAGCCGGATCGCCGGGCGCTTACTCCGCGGCGGCGGTCGCGGGTGTCTTGGACTTGGCCGCCGGTTTGGCGGCGCTGCGCGACCCGTTGCGGGCGCGCGGGGGCGGCTCCGGGGTGCGCGGAGGCAGCGTCATATTGCTCAAGATGCGTTGCTGGATCTTGATGTCCAGCGTCTCTTCCGTGCCGTCCTCGAAGCGCACAGTCATCGTGGGCGGGTGCAACGCGGCCACGGTAAACGTGCCCTTGCGGTTGGTGTACTGCTCGCCAACAACAAACTCGGTAGGATTGATCATATGGTTGTCTTTCCCCTTTCGGGCGGCCGGGTATAGCGATGTTTCAGTCCGGGGGCAAACCAGGCCACATCCCCGGTCGCGTGCAATTGGATGAACGGCGCTTGCGCATCCGCCGGCGTATAGTTGGCAAACTCCGAATTCTGCCGGCGCAGATGCTCCGGGAGCACCGTGCCGAGCAGGGCCAGGAGGTCCGCTGCGGTGTCGGGCGCCTGGCCGGGCGCCAGTTCGACATGGATCGCCAGCCGTTCGCACTGCTGCGCGTCGTAGGTGGTATACATGACGAACTTGCCGGTCACGGCCTCGCGCACCCGCGGGTCCTCCAACCCGGTTTTCACGTTCTCCGGGTACACCTTGGCCCCATAGAACGAGATCGTGAAATCGCTACGTCCAAAGACATAGACAAACGGCAAATCGGGTGCCACGGGGCAGCCGTGCGCCGCCAGGTCGGCTTCGGGGTCGTAGCCTTCGCTGCGACACCAGGCTACCAGTTGGGCGCACGACAGGATACCGCCGTTGTCATGTATATTATAGCGGATCAGCGGGGTGCCCGTGGGCGCGGTGAAGACCAGTTCCCCGCCGACCTGCTCAAAATAGCGGGCGCGCGGGTCGTATTGCAGCAGCGACGGCAGGCGAGCTTCGCCGAACACCTCGTGGGCCAGGTCGGGGCGGGCGGCGGCGAACCGCCGGATCGCCACCGACAGCGGCCATTCGTGGCCGAGCACGGCGGCGTCGGCGGAGCCGTAGAGCGCGGCGGTGGCGGCCAGCGGGTTGTCGCTTCCGGCGATCTCCAGCACATGCGCGCGCCATTCCTCGCTGAAGACCTCACCGGCCCAGATCATCTTAATGTGGAACGCGGCCCAGTCGATGCCCGCGGCCCGCCCGGCGTCCAGCACATCCTTGACGAAGGGCGGATAGCCCGCCAGCACCACCTGGTCGTAGTATGGCCCCAACTCGCGCACGGCGCGCAGGATCTCGTCGCGATTCAGGCCCGGCGTGACCAGCGTGATCGGGTAGCCCTTCTGAGCGATGAGGGCCGTGGCCTGGTAGGTGAAAGTGCCCGCGATCCAGGTGCCCATGGCGAAGCAGACGACGACCAGCGTGCGCCGCTCGTGGGCCTGGAAGATATAGCGGTAGATTTCCTCGAAATTGCCGGCGGTCGCCAGTTCCTGGCGGAAGCCGCGCGGCCAGAAGAACGGCTGGCCGGTCGATCCCGACGAGACCGAGATCATATGCAGGCGGCTGAGGTCGCCGTCCCAGCAGAGGTCGGGCAGCGGATATTGGCGCAGGTAGTTGGCCTTGTCCATAATCGGCACGCGGGCGAAATCGGCGGGCGTGCGGATCGTCGCCGGGTCGCAGCCCTGGGCGGCGAGGAAGTGCGCGTAGGCGGGCACGCGGCGGGCGGCCTCGTGGAACAGCGCCAGCGCCTCCTCCGCCCCGGCGGGGACCGTCGCCTGCTCGCCGTCGGGCGGGGGCGCGGCGGGCGGCGGCGCGGTGAAAAACCGGCGATAGGCTTCGATGACTTCGGGATTAGACGGCATCGGCATTCTCCTGACGGCACACATACAAGCGTACCCGCCACCCCCAGGCAACGCGCTTAATCAAGCGGCGCACCCCAACTGGCCCGCATCTCGCCGAGCATGCGGCCATAACGGCCCAGGCGGTCGAGCACTTCGTTCAACGCCTGGTAGTCCTTCTTGCGCCCCGCCGCCTTCAGTTCGTCGCGTATCTCGCCGAGCAACTGATAGGCTTCGCCCAGCTTTTCCTCGGCGGCCAGCACTCTTTCCGTCAGTTCGTCTTCATCCATAACCCGGCGCTATCCTTATGCTATAATGAATAAGTAGTCCAGCACTCTGATTCGCAGGGGCCGCGGGCCGGTTTCAAACCGGCCCCTACACCGCAAAGCATCATCGCAGATATTACTACGCAGCGGGTCCGGCCCAGCCACCCGCGCCTTAGCCATCCTCGCGGGCGCAACCCGCCCAACCTCGTACCACAACGGAAGGAACGGGAACCCCGCGCCGGTGGCCGGCGTCCTATCGATGAGGCGGATCGCGTTTGCCGCCCGGCAGCGCGGCAATGCGAAAACCCGTTGCCTCTTTGATTGTAGCACATCGACCAGACCGCAACAACCAAAACCGCGCGATCCGGCACGTCCAGGCACGGATAGTGGATCGCCCAGCAGGCGGGCGCGGCAGGCGCCGCCACGGAGGCCGGTAGTATGGCACAGGACGGACAAACGGAACAGCAGGGCGGCCGGGGGCCGCGCAACGGGCGCCTCTGGCTAGCGGGGGGCGGCCTGACCGTGTTGATCGTGGGGCTGATTATCCTCATCAGCCCGCTCTCGCCTTTCAAAAACAACCCCGGCCCTACGCCGGGACCCGGCGAAACGCCGACAGTCACGCCCGCGCCCGATGTACCGGCCACGCCGCCCGCCACGGCCACACCCGGCCCCACGGCGGTGCCGACGATCATCTACAGCTATACCGGCGGCGACAGCGGCCCCCATGTGAGCGGCATCACCGCAGGCGTGGGTATGGCGGGCTATGACCTGGCAGGCGCCGTGCCTGTTGCCGTGTCCTTCTCGACGGCGATGAACACCGGCGCCGCGCAGACGGCCTTTGCCCTGGCCGACGCCGCAGGCAAGACGGTGGCCGGGGCCTTCAACTGGGCCGCCGCCGACACGTTGATCTTCACGCCGAGCACCACCCTGGCTGCCGGCACGGCCTATACCGTCAGCGTGAGCAGCGCGGCGACCACGGCGGACGGCGCCACCCTGGCCGCCCCGGCCCTGGCCCGCTTCGTCACCGCCCCACCGCCATCCATCTTGCGCACGCTGCCCGCGGCCGATGCGCGCGAAGTGCCCACCGACACGCTGATCAGCATCCAGTTCACCCGGCCCATGATCCCGCTGACCGCGCTCGACGCCCAGCCCGATGTCAGTCGCTGGGTGAGCATCACGCCCGCCGTGCCGGGGCGCTTCGTCTGGCTCGGCACGGCCACGCTGGGCTACCGGCCCACCGACGGCTTCCGGCCCTCGACCACCTACAAGGTCGCCGTGCAGAACGGCCTGCCCGATGCGGGCGGGGTGAGCCTGACCAACGGCGCGTCCTGGCAGTTCAGCACCATCCGCCCCGATGTGCTGAGCGTTTCGCCGGATAACGGCGCGGAACAAGTGGACCGCGATACCCCGCTGGTTGTCCGCTTCAACCAGGCCATGGACCGCGCCAGCGCCGAGGCGGCGCTGCGCCTCACGCCGAATGTGCAGGGCAAGTTTAGCTGGTCCCCGGCCGGCGATGTGATGACCTACACGCCGGGCAGCCTATTACCGTTCGCCGCGAACGTGCGTGTGCGCCTGGAGGGCCGCCTGGCCCCGGCGCAAGGCGACGCGATCCAGGCCGACGCGAACACGCTGGCGTGGAGCTTTACCACCGTCGAGCAGACCCACATGGTCTACAGCCAGCCCAGCCGGCAGAACGACAACGCGCCCGGCAGCGGCCTGGTTGTGGGCTTCAACAACGCCCTGGCGCCCGGCCAGGACTTCGGCAAGCTGATCACCGTCAACCCGCGCCCGGCGGGCTTCCTGGGCCAGTGGGATCTCGATCCGTCGAATCACTCCGTCATGACCGCCGTGGCCCAGTTGCAGCCCGACACCGTCTACCGCTTCGAGGTCAAAGAGGGGCTGAAGGATCGCTACGGGGCGCCGGTCAAGGCCGAGTCGTGGACGGCCAAAATCGGGCCGCTCCCGCCCGATATCGCCCTGCA
>JAICKM010000051.1 GCA_025927935.1 Chloroflexia bacterium
CCGCGCGAGCGGTGCGGCCAGCTCGATCGCCAGCGGAATGCCGTCCAACTGGCGACAGATGCCGGCAATCGTGGCGGCGTCTTGCAGATACGTTTGTTGCACGGGCCGGCCGCCGATGCGCTCCACGAACAATCGCGCCGCAGCAGAGGTGAGCAGTTGCTCCGGATTGTGCTCCAGCGGGTCCGGTAGCCGTAACGGCAGCAGTTGATAGACTGTTTCGCCGGCGATACGCAACTCCTCACGGCTGGTAGCAAGCACGTGCAGGCGCCAGCAGTGCTGCAACAAGTGCTCCGCAACTTCGGCACAGGCTTCCACAAGGTGCTCGCAGTTGTCCAGGATCAACAGCAACTGCTTGTCCGCAAGATACGCCTGCAACAGTTCAAGCGGAGTCCGACCGATCTGCTCAGGGAGTTTGAGGACGCGCATCAGCGCCTGCGCTACCAGCGCGGGCCGCGATAGATCGGCCAGCTGCACCAGCCATACACCGTCCGCAAAGATGTCGACGGTGCTACCTTGCACCAAATAGATGCCGACCTCGACGGCCAGGCGAGTCTTGCCCACACCGCCGGCGCCGCTGAGCGTAACCAGACGGTGACCAGTAATGCGCCGGGCAACGTCGGCCAGTTCATCGCTGCGTCCAATGAAGCTGGTCAGCGGCGCGGGCAGGTTGTGAGTTGGCGCGGCGGCGACTGCTGTCACCGTGTTGAGCACATCCGGCAGCGCCGGACCGGCAGAGCTGCGCGCCGCCAGCTCGAAATCGCCGCGCTGCTGCACGGAGAGGCTGAGTGCGGCAGCAAGTCGTTCGACGGTGCCGCTGTGCGGCCGCAGCTTTGCGCTGCGCTCGAGATCGCGAACGGCGCGCTCGCTGATCCCGGCGCGCTCGGCTAGCTGGTCCTGAGTCAACCCTGCCGCCCGGCGATAATAGCGTAGCAGGTCACCGAATGACTGAGCTTCTACATTGCTCATCAGACTCCCCCTACTGCCCGGTGAAAAGGTAACAGAGCTTCGTGAACCTGAGAACCCCAGTATAGCAGATCGCAGCGCAGAAAGTTCCGATTATAGTTCCGCTTGCTCACCACTCCACATAACTTCAGCCTGGCTCGGCCACGCCGGTAATAGACCCAGGCATGTAGTTTAGGCAATGCTGCTGATGCCCGCCGCGCGGAACTCCCCTAGAATTGCAGTGTGGGAATTGTCGCTAGTAGGGAACAGGAGGATAGCATGTCCGCAGCACTTTTCGAGACGAGATTGGACGAGCAGGCCATAGCGACCTTGCGCGCGCAACTGCGCGGCACTTTGCTTCAACCCGGCGATGCTCGGTATGACGAAGCGCGCCGCGTCTACAACGGGATGATCGATAAGCGCCCGGCGCTGATCGCGCGCTGCACCGATGTGGCCGACGTGATCAGCGCGGTAAATTTCGGGCGCGAAAACGGCCTGACCGTCGCCGTACGCGGTGGCGGGCACAATGGCCCCGGCCTGGGCACTTGCGACGATGGGCTGGTGATCGACCTTGCGCCCATGAGCGGCGTTCGCGTCGATCCCACGGATAGCACAGTCCGCGTCGCCGGCGGCTGCCTCTGGGGCGATGTCGATCACGCGACGCATCAGTTTGGCCTGGCGGTGCCGGGCGGCATCTTTGCCAGCACCGGCGTGGGTGGACTGACTCTTGGCGGGGGCACCGGCCACCTGGCGCGCAAGTACGGCTTAACCATCGACAACCTGCTAAGCGTGGATATGGTGCTCGCGGACGGTAGTTTCGTGACGGCCAGCGCCGACGAGAACAGCGACCTGTTCTGGGCGGTGCGGGGCGGCGGCGGCAACTTTGGCGTAGTGACCTCGTTCCTGTTCAAAGGCAGCCCCGTGCATACCGTCTACGGCGGGCCGATCTTCTGGCCGCTGGAGCAGGCCGCCGATCTGTTCCGTGTCTGGCAGGACTTCATGCTCGCCGCGCCCGACGACATCTACGCCTACTTCGCCTTTGCCACGGTGCCGCCGGTCGCCCCGTTTCCCGAGCAATATCAGTTGCAGAAGATGTGCGCCATAATGTGTTGCTTCACCGGTCCGCTCGAAGAAGGCGCGGCTGCCTTCGCCCCGCTGCGCGAGTTCAGCCCGCCGGCGATAGACTTCGCCGGCCCCATCCCCTACCCGGCCTTGCAGAGCATGTTCGACCCGTTGTACCCTGCCGGCTTGCAGTGGTACTGGCGTGCTGATTTCTTCAAGCACTTCTCCGATGAAGCGATCGAGCAGCACGTCAAGTATGCCGCGCAGTTGCCCACGGCGTATTCGGCGATGCACATCTACCCGGTCAATGGTGCGGCGGGACGAGCCGGCAGCCAGGATACAGCCTGGGCCTACCGCGATGCCAATTTCGCACAGGTCATTGTCGCCGTCGATCCTGATCCGGTGAACAACGCGAGCATGATCGCCTGGGCCAAAGACTACTCGTCTGCCCTGCATCCGTACTCGGCCGGCGGCGCCTACGTGAACATGATCATGGACGAAGGCGAGGAACGGGTGAAGGCCGCGTATCGCGACAACTACGCCCGACTCGCGCAGATCAAAGCCGCAGTCGACCCAACCAACTTCTTCCACGTCAATCAGAATATCAAGCCGGCCCGGTAATTGTGTCTCGGCCTGCAACCACAACACAAAAGGAAAGGAACCATAACATGGCGCTTGAAATTGTACCTACGGTGTCGAAAATGGTTGTATTAGACGAAGCGGACGCCATCCGTGGCAAGGCCGGCCCCATCGCCTTTGTCGAGGTCGGCCGCATTGGCGATGTCGTGCTCTCGATCAACGTCAACGTGGGTAACGGCGAGTTTGAAGGGGACGTCGACGCGAACGACGTGCAATACCACTACTGTGTGCGCGGCACTATCCAATACCAGTTCAAATATGGCGATCAAGAACTGCCGGCCATGGAAGTGCAGTCGGGCGAGATCCTCACCATTCCGGCCGGGATCGCGCTAAAGGGGCGCTGCACGGATGACGCCGTAGTGCTGGTAATCGAGCGCCGCAAACCCTGGCACGCTTGATCCCAGTGATGACGCTGTTGCGCCACTAAACCTCCCAACACGCGCAAGTTGACGGTTAGGCCGCCGAAAACAAGAATCCCGGATCCAGATAGAGTAAGGAGACGAAGTTGCTACCGGCTCCTTACTCCACGAGCAGATTCAGGAGGTAGTTTGTCAGCAATTGTGGCTTCAAACAGGATAAGGAGGGATGTCAAAATGTCGGCCGCAGAAAACAAGGAACTGGTTCGCCGCTACTTCGATGAACGGTGGAACCACGGAAACCTGGACATTTGCGATGAACTGCTGGCACCCGGTCAGGATATACAGGGCACCAAAGAAGCGGTGCGATCACTGTACGCCGCGTTTGGCAATATCGAGATGACGATGCCCGATCTGCTCGCCGAGGCCGACCAGGTGGCCGTGCACTGGCGATTCTCCGGGACGCACCAGGGCGAATACCTGGGCGTGGCTGCCACCGGGAAACGGGTAACCTACCAGGGCATGGCTTTGCTGCGTCTCGCGGACGGCAAGATCGTGGATGACGTCGCCTACGCGGACAATCTGGCGATCCTACAACAACTCACAGCGGGGTAGAGAGGGCCAGGACATGAGCAAGTTTACTCCCGCCGAAATAGCGTACTTGCGAAGCCAGATGCTGGGGAGGCTCGCCACCGTTGATGGAAAGGGCGATCTCCATGTAATGCCCGTGAACTATCGCTATAACCCGGAGGCGGACGCGATCGATATCGGCGGGCTTGTCATTAAGGCCACGAAGAAGTACCGCGACGCCATCCGCCATGGGCGCGTGGCGTTTGTGGTGGACGATATCCTGCCCCCGGGGCAAGCCCGCCTGCTCGAGATCCGCGGAACGACTCAAGCCGCGGATGAGGGCGGCAGGGACATCCACCCCGACTTCCAGCCGGACGTCCTGCGGGTGAGGCCCATCTACATTGTCTCCGCCGGGATCAACGAAGCTTTCGTCGGACCCCGTGAGGGGAAAATCAGCTTTCGAGGCCGGCATGCAGAGTAAGATGGCAGCTAATAACGGGCGGGCACGCAACGTTAAATGTGGCGCTGACCTGTAGCGCCGAGATGCTGCGCAGAGGACCAGGAGGTAGCTGAGGTATGGGACGCATGAGTCCGGAAGAAGTGGAGCGCTTTCTCACGCCGCATGGTAGTTGCATGCTCGCCTGCCTCGAGCCTGATGGTGGCCCCTATGGCCTCCCGATCGGCTATATCTATGCGGCCGAGTGGTTTTATTTCCGTGGCCGGGAGCGAGCAGCATGGGCGCTCTAACTCCAGGAGGACTCGCGGGCCAGCCTCTGTGCTGCGGATGATGAGGGGCGGCGCGTACTGGTCAAAGGCAACGCCGAGCTGCTTGAGGGGCCGGCTGTCTTGCGGCAGAGTCAGACCGGCGCCTTGTGGATAGAGAAGGCGACCCGGGCAGGGTGGCTGGAGGGAGAGCTTACGATGGCCGCTGAGCCATTCTGGTACTTCCGCGTCCGCACCAGCAGAGTCATAACTTCCAATGGCCCCTGGGCGAAACGCTACAAGCATTACGAGTGGTGAGCGCGGGGGCCGAAAGTCTGACCGCCACTACTCATATCAGGCAAGGAGTTTGCCCGTGCGACTAGGCCTCCAGCTATGGCCGTGCTACCCGAGCGAGCACGGCAATCACTTCGATACTTTGCTCGCGGTGGTGCGCGCCTGCGAGGAAGCCACGCTCGACTCCGTCTGGATGCCCGACCACTTCATGTACCAGGGTGAGCAGCACCGGCAGAAAGAAATGCCGCTGCTGGAGTGCTTTGTCACGCTGGGAGCGATAGCGGCGGCGACAGAGCGCATCCGTATCGGCCAGTTGGTGGTTGGCGTGCCCTATCGCAATCCGGCGTTAGTGGCAAAGATGTGTGCCACGCTTGACGTGATCAGCCACGGGCGCAGTATCATCGGCCTGGGCGCCGCCTGGCATGAGGCGGAGTTTACCGCCTACGACTGGCCGTTTCCGTCAGTGGCGCAACGCATGGAGCTGCTGGAGGATGCAGTGCAGATCGTCGACCGCATGCTCACGCAGCGGCCGGCCAGCTTCGGCGGCAAGCATTACTCCGTCAAGGATGCTTACAACGACCCCATGCCGGTGCAGCAGCCGCGCCCACCGATCATGATCGGCGGCAGCGGCGAGCGGATCACCCTGAAGCTCGTTGCCCGCTACGCCGATTACTGCAATCTGTTTGGCAACCCGGCGACGGTAGCCCATCTGTACGATGTATTGCGTGTACACTGCGACGCCGTAGGCCGCCCGTTCGAGCAGATCACCCGCTGCAACCACGTGAGCATCCTAATCGGCCGCGATGAGGCGGAGTTGGCCGTCAAAAAGGAGCGGCACCCCGACTTCGACGGTATCGCCGGCACACCTGAAGCGGTTGTGGAACAGTTGCGAGAGTACTCGGTGGCCGGCTCAGAATACGTGACCTTCAATCTGGCCGATGCCGAGGACATACCAGCGATCCGGCTATTGGGGGACGCGGTGGTGCCCCAGGTGGCGGAGATGTAAATTGCCGGCGCACATCGTGAGAGGCGCGCCTAACTATGGAGCTAGCAATGCACTTCGGTTTGTACACGCCCTGCTATGGTGAATATGCCGACCCCCGCCGGATGAGCGAACTCGCACGCCAGGCCGAGGCGGCTGGCTGGGATGGCTTGTTCATCTCGGACCATCTGCAATGGCTCTCGCCGGCACCCCAGGCGGTGGGCGATCCATGGATCCTGCTCGCGGCTATGGCGATGTCCACCCAACGCATCCGGATCGGCATTCTGGTCACACCCCTGGCGCGGCGGCGTCCCTGGCAAGTGGCGCGCGAGGCGGTGACGCTCGATCACCTGTCTGGGGGGCGAATGATTCTTGGCGCCGGCATTGGCGGCGATTGGCTGGGGGAGTATAGCGCGTTTGGCGAACCTGCCGACGACGTGCTGCACGCCGAACAGCTTGACGAGGGTTTGCAGGTGATCGCGGGCCTGTGGAGCGGAGTGCCCTTTAGCTTCCAGGGGGTACACTACCAGATCCGAGACGTGCAATTCCTGCCGCCGCCAGTGCAGCAGCCACGTATACCCATCTGGGTCGCGGCAGGCTGGCCACGCGAGCGCCCGATGCGACGCGCAGCGCAGTGGGACGGGGTCGTTCCCTTCAAACACGGTGGTTTGCTGGTGCCGGATGACTGTCGGGACATGCTTATTAAAATCCGGCAACATCGTAGTGCCGGGGAGACTTTCGACATCGCCTGTTATGAGTCCACAGTTACGGAGGGGGACGAGGTAGACACTGATATGATCGGGCAGTTCGCGGAGGCGGGCGTGACCTGGTGGCTCCACGGTTTGGACTTCAACCTCAGTACACCGTTTGCCAAAGTGCTTGACCGGGTGGGGCAAGGGCCGCCGCGGATACCCCGGTCCGGTCTGCAAGTGGGCAGGAGGAGTTGAAGCAGAAAAAAGGCCTAACATGCAATAGCAGCCGAACTGGGAAATCCTGGAGAGCTTGGGGTCGCAAAAAGGAAGGCAGCTTGTTGAAAAACTCCCAAGGGGCCGTTCCCGACGGGTCAGAGACCACTCCGCGCAGCCCAAATTTCGCCATTTTCGGGCTTTGGACGCCGGTGAACCGCATGAAGATGGGTCCAAGTGGGGCTGCCGAGGCAGTGCGGTGTAGGTCGCAAGGGTTTTTCAACATGCTGGAAGGTTTTTGGAACACCAGATGCGCGGAGAACCACCCGGCGCGCATAAACAGAATGGTTCTACTACAATGGTACAATGAGTATGATCAGCGCGCTACTATAAAACTCTACTACGGTCTATAGTGTAAGTCTTAGTTTTTCCCGTTCCGTGTTTCTAGGCCGTATATGGTGCGCGTGCCGGATCGTTGCAATATACAGGGGACAAATTCTTGCCGCCCGCCACGACCCGGTGGCCTGCGCCGCCGGGCGGCAACTACACAACGAACCGCGCTTCTGGTATGATTAAGAGGACGGGGCGCTCGCTGTTGAGCGCCGTGAACACCGGCCTTATTCAATGACAGAATAGGAAGACATATGCCCACCGCAGTGCATACCCCGACCGTGTGGCGTCCATTGCCCGCGCCTGCCCCTAAAGGGGCACCTGAAGAGGCACCGGGCGCCCAGCCATCCACGGAATGGTGGCTCCAGTTGCTGGAGCGCGCCTTTATCTCCAGGGCCATGGACGACCTGGAGGTCAGCAAAGAATACCGCCCCAATCCCGATAAGCCGCTGGAAGGCAAGCTCAAGTTCCAGTTCTCGGCCAAGGGTCACGAGATCCCACAGCTCATCGCCGCCGCGCTGCTGCACCACCCGCACGACGGCGCGACCGTCTATTACCGCTCGCGCCCGCTGATGCTCGGCGTGGGCCTGTCGCCGTTCGAGGCGTTCGCCAGCGTCATGCACAAGGTGGAGGGCGTGTCGGGCGGGCGCGACATCGGCGTGGTGTTCAACCACCGCCAGCCGGGTGGCGTGACCGTGCTGCCCGCGTCGGGCGACGTGGGCGCGCAGTTCACCCCCGCCGCCGGCTGGGCGCAGGCGGTGCAGTATCGAGCCACGCAGATGGAGCAGCCCGAATACGCCGGGGCCATCGCCCTAGTCCATGCCGGCGACGGCGCCACCTCGACCAACGGCTTCTGGAGCGCCCTCAATATCGCCGCGCCGCTGCGCCTGCCCTATGTCATGCTCATCGAGGACAACCACTACGCCCTGTCGGTGCCCTGGCGCTACCAGGCGGCGGCGCCCTCGATTGTCGATAACCTGCGCGGCTTCCACAATCTCGACATCGAGTCGGTGGAAGGGGGCGACATTCCCGCCCTGTACGCCGCGCTTAGCGCCGCCATCGGGCGGGCGCGCCGGGGCGGGGCGCAACTGGTCCACGTCCGGGTGCCGCGCCTGACCGGGCACAACTGGCAGGACCCGGCGGCCTATAAATCGGCGGAGGAAAAAGCCGAGGACGCGCGCCGCGACCCGCTGCCCCACCTCGTCGCCTGGCTCCAGGAGCAGCACGGCGTGAGCGCCGCCCGCATCGAGGCCATGCGCGAAGAGGCGACTGCCTATGTCCGCGAGCAGGCCGAAGCCGCGTGGAACGAGGGCCACGACCCGGCGCCCGCCGATGCCACCAGCCACCTGTTCGCCCCGACCCGCCCGGTGCCGGAGACGGCGCCCGTCACCGCGGGCGGACGGCTGACCATGCAGCAGGCCATCCGCCAGACGCTCGAAGACGAACTGGCCCGCGACCCGGCGGTGCTCGTCTTCGGCGAAGACGTGGGCGCCTTCTCCGGTGTTCACCGTGTCTCAGAAGGATTGCAGACGCGCTTCGGCGAAGCCCGCGTCTTCGACACCAGCCTCAACGAGGAAGGCATCGTCGGGCGCTCGGTCGGCATGGCGATGAACGGCCTGCGCCCGGTGCCCGAAATCCAGTTCCGCAAGTACGCCGACCCGGCGCACGAGCAGATCCACGACGCGGGCACGCTGCGCTGGCGCACGCACGGGCGCTTCGGCGGGCCGATTGTGCTGCGCATCCCCGTGGGCTACCAGCTCATGGGCGGCGACCCCTGGCACGCCGTCTCCGGCGAGGCGGTGTTCGCCCACCTGCCCGGCTGGCAGATCGCCTATCCGTCCACCGTGCCCGACGCCGTGGGCCTCTTGCGGACGGCGCTGCGCGGCGACAACCCGGTCATGTTCCTCGAACACCGGCTGCTCTACCGCCTGCGCGAAGCCAACGCGCCTTATCCCGGGCCCGACTACCAGGTCCCCTTCGGTCGCGCCCGCCGCGTGCGCGAAGGCCGCCACGCGCTGATCCTCACCTGGGGCGAGCCGGTCTACCGCGCGCTGGAAGCGGCGGGTATCCTGGCGGCCAGGGGCGTCGAGACCGAGATCCTCGACCTGCGCACGCTGGTGCCGTGGGACGAGGAGGCCGTGTTCGAGGCGGTGCGCCGCATCGGCAAGGTGCTGATCGTCCACGAGGACAACCTGACTTGCGGCTTCGGCGCCGAACTGGCCGCCCAGATCAGCCAACATGCCTTCGGCGACCTGGACGGCCCGATCTACAGGGTCGCTATGGCCGACGTGCCCTCGCCCGCGCACAAGAACCTGTTCGACGCCGTCATGCCGACCACCCAGCGCGTGCTCGCCGCGCTCGAAGAGTTGGTGGCCTGGTAGCAAGCGCAACAACCTGATCGTATCGCAAGCCGGCAGAGGCCGCGGCTGTAGCGCCTCTGCCGGTTTTTGCGGCCCACAAGCGAACCCAGCAATTCTTGCGCTTTTGTAACCTGCATCAAAGCACCTTAAATTACCACGTAATAGCCAGATGTTAGATTAGTAGCGCCACCATCCCTTTGGTCCACACTCTAAGCTGTACCGGCGATCAACCCAACTTCATCGTTCTTCAGGAGACTCCATGTCCACGTTTTCGTCGCGCGCCCTGCCCCGCGTCGCCCCTGCCCGCTATACCTGTCTCGTCGCCTTTGGCCTGCTCATCCTGGCGTTGGGCCTCTTTCTCTGGCCGCCCGCCGCGCCCTCTGCCGCCCATCCCCTCCCGCGCAACGCTTCAACCGCCGCTCCCTCGGCGCCCGGCGCGGTGATTATCAACGGTTGGACCAACCTGTTCCCGCGGCTTAACGCCGTGAGCGCCGTTTCTAGCACCGAAGCATGGGCCTGCGGTGACTATGGACATTTGATCCGGTATCAGGATGGAGCTTGGCACGCGGTGGACCCACCAGGCTTTCGGGGTCTTAACTGCACCGATATCGATATGCTTTCTCCGACAAGTGGATGGGTGGTGGCCGACAATCGGGCTTTCCAATATGACGGAAGCTCTTGGACCGAGAGAAACGCCGGCTTTGCCGGGTCAAACAGGTGGTTTCGGAGGATTTCTGTCCTGGCAACTGCTGATGTATGGGCGATTGGCTCGATGACCGATATGAACTGGCCGAACGACGTCATACTCCACTGGGATGGTGCCCAATGGACCACCGTCATCCCCACCGGCAACCGTTATGAGTTTCTGGACATCGCTATGGCAAGCGCGACAGATGGTTGGGCGGTTGGCTATGTCTCCAGTGGTCCTCTTTTGTTCTTGCACTACAACGGCACACAATGGACGCAAGTACCTGGGCCGCCGGATCCTACCCTTAGCGTTTTCGCGAATGTCTTCCCAGGATCACATGGGGATGCCTGGCTTATCGGTAATCCTCAGAACAATACTCAACGAGCCATCTACCACTACGCTAACGGCACATGGACCTCGTGGCTACTGCCCTATGCCACGATACCGACGGACATCTTCATGACCAACTCTCAGGAAGGTTGGGTTCCCACAGGTTCATCGCTCTACCATTGGGATGGCACGAATTGGACGGTTGAGTACAGTGGTCGTAATATCGTTAGTGTTTCCGGCGCCGATAATCAAACCTGGGGTGTGGGGGCAGGCGATGGGGTGTTCCGCCGATCTGAGACGGGCGCCTGGATTCAGCAATGGGGCGGGCCGACCAGCCAGAATCTCAACAGTGTCTCCGCACTTGACCCGGCAGAAGCCTGGGCCGTCGGCAATGCTGGTACGATCCTGCACTATAGTAACTCCACATGGAAACCCGAGGCGAGCGGCACGAGCGCCAATCTCTACCGGGTGCAAACGCTGCCGTCGGGCAACGCTTACGCTGTCGGGGACCGGACGATCCTCCGCTGGGATGGCGTCTCGTGGACACAAGTGGCGACGCCAACGGCGACGATGTACGGGATCTACATGCTCAACGAGAACGAAGGTTGGGCGGTCGGCGTTCAGAGCACCATTTTGCATTACACGGGCGGTAACTGGGTGCCGGAGAGCGCGCCGATGTCTACCGATCTGTACGCCGTCGCTATGGACTCGGCTAATCACGGGTGGGCGGTAGGCGGCGAGGGTTCGTTTGCTGATGCCCTGGAGTATGTAGATGGTATATGGGGAATACCGCACATACCGGGCGGGAGCGGTTCACCCTTCAATGATGTAATTCTGGGATCAAGCGTCGGCGAAGTCTGGGTTACCAGTGGATCGCATTTTGGCGACTTCAATGCCGGTATACTGCATTTCAAAGACGGAATTTGGAGCAGATCGGTAAGCAGCATTTATCCGGTCCGTGGGATAACGCTCGCTGGGGGTGATACAGTCTGGGCTGTCGGCGACTATACGTACTACTACTCCGGTACTACCTGGAGTTGGGTCCCCTTGCCGCTGGCCTACTCCAATCCGCAAGCGGTGACGATTATACCCGGCCAGGGCGGTTGGATTGTCGGCTCCGCAGGCACCATTTTGCGCTATGACGGCACCTGGACGCCGCCGCCCCTGCCTACGGCTACCCCCACGTCAACGCAGACAGCCACGAGTACGGCGACCAGCACCGTGACGCCGACGGCGACGGCTACCCCGGATACGACGGCGACGAATACGACGACCGTCACGCCCAGCGAGACCTCGACGGCGACGGCTACCAACAGCCCGACTGATACGCCAACGAGTACGGCGACTGACAGCCCGACCAGTACGCCAACGGGTACGCCGACCGCGACGGAAACAAATACGCCGGTTGCTACGGCGATGCCGACTAATACGGCGACCGGCCCGCCCACCCGCACGCAGACGCGCGTGCCCACGGCGACCCGCACTGGCACGCCGGTCCCTACGGTGACAACCGCGCCACCAAGCGCTACTGTGCCCCCGTCCCTCACCGTGCCGCCCACCAGCACCCGCACGGCGGTGCCCGTGACGAGCACACCCTGCGCGCTGTCCTTCAGCGATGTTTCGCCGACGGACTATTTCTACGAGCCGGTGCGCTACCTGGCTTGCCGGGGCGTGATCTCCGGCTACAGCGACGGCACCTTCCGCCCCGGCAACAATACCACGCGCGGCCAGATGGTCAAGATCGTCGTGCTGGGGCTGGGGGTGCCGGCCTATACACCGCCCGTCGGAGCCACCTTCGCCGATGTGCCGCCCGCGCACCCCTTCTTCGCGGTGATCGAGGCGGCCGCGCACGCGGGCGTGGTCGGCGGCTACACCTGCGGCAGCGCGGCGAACGAGCCGTGCGACGCCCAGCAGCGGCCCTACTTCCGCCCCGGCGCCGATGTGACCCGCGGGCAACTGGCGAAGATCGTGACCATCGCCGCGGGCTGGCTGGCGAGCAACCCGGCGCAGGCCACCTTCGCCGATGTGCCGCCGGGCAGCCCCTTCTTCGGCTTTGTCGAGGCGGCCAGTTGCCGGGGCATCATCAGCGGCTACACCTGCGGCACCGCGCCCGGCGAGTCCTGCGACGCCACGGGCCGGCCCTACTTCCGGCCCGGCAACCACGCCACGCGCGGCCAGATCGCCAAGATCGTCTACGGCGCTCTCACGCGGCCTGATGCGTGCGCCGCCCCCTGATCACCAGCGATCGCACACAAAAGGGCCGGGGAGACACCTCCCTGGCCCTTGCTGTCAGCGTGTAGCGCGCCTAGAGCGCCGCGAGGCGCTCGAAGAGGCGGCCCCAGTAGCGCAGGGTGGTGCGGTAGTCCTCCAGGCGGATCGACTCGTTGGGCGAGTGGATGGCCGAGCCGGCGTTGCCCGGCCCGCAGACCATCGCCGTGGGGATGCCGAGATCACCGCCGATCAGCGAGAAGGGACCGCTGCCGCCGGTCATCGGCTGGACGATGGCGCCGCCCGGCACCAACTCTTCCCAGACCGCCGCGGCGTTGCGCACGAACGGGCTGTCCACCGGCGTCTTGCCCACCTCCAGCCCGCCCAGGCGCACCACCTCCACGTCGGTGAAGCCGTGCCGGTCCAGGTGGGCGCGCAGCAGGGCGTACATGTTGTCCGGGGTCTGGTTGGGCACCAGGCGGAAGTCCATCTTGACCACGGCCTTGCTCGGCACGATGGTCTTGGCGCCGGGGCCGCCGTAGCCGCTGGTGAACCCGGCGATGTTGGCCGTGGGCTGGAACATGCGCGCGAGCAGCACATCCCGCCCGTGTACACCGCGCTGCCAGTGGTCCACGCCGTACAGCTTTGCCAGGTCGGCCTCGTCGAAGGGCATGGCCTCGGCGGCGGCCAGGTCGGCGGCGCCCGGCGGCGCGATCACCTCGTCCAGCCCGTCGAGCGTGATGTTGTCGTCCTGGTCCTTGATCGTCGCCAGGGCCTGCACTAGCCGCCACGCCGGGTTGGGCACGATGCCGCCGTTGCTCGAATGCACGTCATGGCTGGGGCCGGTGGCGTGCAACTCGACGTAGAGCATCCCCTTCATCCCGCAGACCACCGTGGGCGTGTCCTGTTCGTCGCGCCCGCCGCCCTCCCAGGCGCAGAAGTCGGCCTGGAGCTTATCGGCGTGGGCGCGGACCACCGGAGCCAGGTGCGGGCTGCCGATCTCTTCCTCGCCCTCGATCAGCCAGCGCAGGCGCAGCGGCAGCGGCCCGACCGTCGCCTGGTAGGCGCGAATAGCCTGCACGCGCGCCAGCAAGTCGCCCTTGTCGTCGGCCACGCCGCGGGCGTAGAACTTGCCGTCGCGGATCACTCCGGCGTAGGGCGGGCTTTCCCACAGCTCCAGCGGTTCGGGCGGCTGCACGTCGTAGTGATTGTACATCAGCAGCGTGCGCGCCCCGGCGCCGAGTTCACCCAGGATCACCGGCGACCCGTCCTCGATGGGCACGAACTCGACGTGCCCGCCCAGGCCCTCGATCTTGTCGCGCACCATGGCGCCGCTCTCGGCCAGCCCGATCTTCTGCCCGGCCAGGGCCGGTTGCGCGCAAAACGCGCGCAACTCGCTGATGAGATCGTCAAAGTGATCTTCGATATAGGCGTCATACGCCTGGAACTCGCCGGCCATACGTCCTCCCGGTCATAGGTAATGGGGCAACAGGTGATGGGGTGCCCACCGTGGGCGCGGGCTGCGCCGGGCTGCGGGCAGCGCAGTATAACGCCGCGCGCCGCCGGGTGTCAACAGCGGACGGGCGCCCGCCCGGCCCCTCAAGGGCGGGCTACGCATACAAAGCCCGCCTGCGCGGGCTGGGGTAGGGGAAAGAGAGGCCGCGCAGGGGGCCTTGGTAAGGCTAGCCGGCGAGTTGAGCCGGCTAGCCATGCCGCCGGGCGCCGCCGGCTAGCTGGGCCGGGGCGTGGAGGCGGGTTTGACGGGCAGCATCCCCCGGTCGCGTAGCTCGGTGATCTTGGCGCGCAGCATCGCGCCACCCGGCTCCACGAAGACGCTGCCGTCCGGGAAGAAGATGGTGGGTACGCTGCGGTAGCCCCGATTGGTCTGCTTGACCAGTTCCTCGCCCTCCCGGTTCTCGTCAATGTTGATGAAATGGAAGTGAACCCCCTCATACTCCAGCAGGCGTTGCGCGCGGAGCGAGTCGGGGCACCAGTTCGTCCCATACACGGTGATGGACGTTGCGCTTTGCTGCATGGTTGATCCCTCCTTGCCTGGAACAGGCTTCAAAGGGATCTAAGCAGAAATAGTGCCACATTGGGGCCTACAATATGGCAACATACATAGGAACATAGTTGATAATGATACTATCATTCTGACTCGTGGTCGGGCGACGGATTAGACCTTATCGAGCAACTGCTTCAGGCGGCCCAGCATGGCGATATGCTCCGCGGGAGAACCCAGCCCGGCGCCCATCGTGTTGACGCCGATGTGCGTTGCGCCGATGTCCTGCCAGGCGCGCGCCAGGGGGACCAGTTCGTCCAGGTTATGGCCGTTATAGCTGAAGCGGGCCTCGATGCCGATGGTGGCGGGGTCGCGGCCCAGGGCGCGGGCGGCGGCGCGCAACTTCTCGACCGCCGCGCGACCTTCGGGTTCCGGGCGCATCTGCGGGAACCAGCCGTCGCCCAGCGCGGCGACCCGGTTGAGCACCACATCCGCGGTGCCGCCGATCCAGATGGGGATCATGTGGCGCACCGGAAGCGGGTTGATCCCGGCCTCATGAACCTGGTCCCAGCGCCCCTCGAACGTGACCAGTTCCTGGCCGAACAACGCTCGCAAGAGCCGGATCTGTTCCTCGATGCGCTTGCCGCGCGTGTGGAAATCCTGGCCCAGGGCTTCGTATTCCACCTGGTTCCAGCCGACGCCCACGCCCAGGCGCATGCGACCCCCGCTGAGCACGTCCACCTCGGTCGCCTGTTTTGCCACCAGCGCCGTCTGCCGTTGCGGCAGGACGATCACTCCGGTGGTGAACTCGATGCGCTGGGTAAAGCCGGCCATAAAGCCAAAGAGCACAAACGGCTCGTGAAAAAGGTCCTTGTCGGTGTAGCGGTTCCAGCCGGGCCGGTTGGCCGTGCCGGCGCCCAGCACATGGTCATAGGCCAGGATGTGGTTGTAGCCCAGGCCCTCGGCGGTCTGGGCATAGTCGCGGATTACAGCGGGATCGCTGCCGATCTCCAGTTGCGGGAAAATCGCGCCAGCCAGCATTATGTGTCCTCCTCTGCCGGTTGCCTGGGAGTATAGACGCCGCGGAGCCGCCCCGTCCCAGCCTGTACATCTTGCCAATGGGCTACGTCAAACTCCAGGTAGATCAGGCCGGCGGTCGGTAGCTCGTGAATGGGCGTGCCAGCTTCGACCAGCAGGTTGCCGAGCCGCTCGAAGCCCGGATTGTGTCCGACCAGCACGACAGCGTCGGCCTTGTCGGATAGCTCATGCACTATCTTAACCAGGGCGTCCTCGCCGGCGTTATACAGCCGGGGTTCTGCCAGCACGGTGCCGGGAAAGCCGATGGTTTCCGCCACGATGGTCGCCGTCTGATGGGCGCGGCGGGCATCCGACGTGACAATGCTGCTGGGCATGCCCGCATTGGCCGCCAGGTGGTGCGCCACCCGCGCCACATCGCGCTCGCCGCGTGGGGTTAGGGCACGGTCCCGGTCGCCGCCGGGCGCGTGTTCCTCGGCTTTCCCGTGGCGAAAGATTAACAACGTTTTCATACTTGCCCTCTCCGGTGGGCCAGGGGTGGGCCGCGCCGATTCGCGCCTGCCCCTCGCGCCCTATTACAACGATGGGGGGGTCCCGGTGTGCTGCCGGTAGGCCAACCTCTCCCCCGGCCCCTCCCCGCCGCGGGGAGGGGAGATTGACGTTCCGTGCGTCTCCCCCCCTTCCCGCGGCGGGAAGGGGGGCAGGGGGGTTAGGTTAGCCGTAGCCGCCGACCCGCGTTGCCGCCGGGCGGGCGGTATGCTATAATTCCGCGGCAGCCTGTACTCGCACCCTACACTCTCATGCTGCACTCGGATTAGGAAGGAGCCTGCCGGCGATGGGCTTTCTCGACCGCGTGAAGGCAAGCTTCAGTCAGGCCATGGGCGGCAAGGCGTCGCTCGACCTGGAACTCGCGCAGGCAACTGTCGCGCCCGGCGACACGCTGGATTATCGGGTGGTGCTGGTGACCACCGGCCCCCTCAACGCCGACCGGCTCACTGTCGGCCTCTATGGCCGCGAGCGCATCCGGGTCTGGACCAGCGGCCTCCCGCCCTCCGCCGCGGCACCGAGCGATAGCGGGGGGCTGGGCGAGGCCGGGCCGTCGGCGCCGGGGCTGGCCCGCGAATCGACCACCGCGCAGCACGTGGAGACGGTGCCCGATGCCGAGCTAAGCCTGGGCGCCGGGCAGACGCGCGAGTTCCACGGCACCCTCCAGGTGCCCGCCGATGCCCAGCCCACCTACCGGGGCGTGGACGCGCAACACACGTGGCGTGTGCGGGCCGTGGTCGTCGTACCGCTCGGAGTGGATGTCGTCGCCGAGGCGGACGTGACCATCCGCTGATCTCTACCGGCCCGGCGCCGGGTCCGTTCGCCACGGGCGGTGCAGCTTACCGGTACTACGCGGCCTGGGACTCGGCTCCTATCCACGGCGCCGCCACGTAATCGGGATGTCGATTCGCTGCTTTTCCGGGCCTAATTTAGCGGTTAGTTCTTGACATCGCTTCCGCAGTTCTGGTATGATGGCAACGTTGGCCGGCACCGCCGAACCTTGCTACCCGTGCCGGTTGCCCGCGATTCCACAGTTGTTTTGGCATACAATCCACCTGCCGCCGTTGCCGCCGGTAAATACATCCAGAGATCCAGGAGCCTGATGAACGACTCTCACTCCCTGGGCGCCTCCTGGTCCGCCCGCTTGATCTCCCTATGCCTGGGACGCCGTCTCCGCGCGTGCCTGGTGCTGGTGCTGCTCGTCCCGGTCGTGCTGGGTATGGCCGTGGTGCCGGCTCCGGCGCCCGCCGCCGCGGCGGATAGCAGCTTCCCGCCGTATGCCTATGTCGTGACCAGCGGCCAGTTCACCTATGATCTCATGAAGAACGTCGGCGGCAAGGAGAGCCGGGTGGCCCGCCTGGGCGTGGCCGGGGCCGGC
>JAICKM010000340.1 GCA_025927935.1 Chloroflexia bacterium
AGGCGCCGGGCAGGGGCCGGTTCCAGACCGAGAAGGTGCAGGCCGGGTAGCGGTCGCACGAGTAGAATACCTTGCCGCGCCCGCTGCGCTTCTCCACCATCTGCCCCTCATGGCAGATCGGGCAGCGCACGCCGACCAGCTTGGGGATGCTCCGCTTATAGCGGCAGGCCGGGAACCCCGAGCAGGCCACAAACGGGCCGAAGCGGCTGGTGCGGATCAGCAACTCCTTGCCGCACTCCGGGCAGGCTTCGCCCAGCTTCTCCGGCTCCGGCTTGTCCAGCGAGATATGCGCCACCTCGCGCTCGGCGCGCTCGATCTCCTGCTCGAAGGGGCTGTAGAACTCGCCGAGCACGCGGCGCCATTCGCGCTCGCCTTCGGCCACGTCGTCCAGTTCGCCCTCCATCTGCGACGTGAAGCCGATGTCCACCACGTCGGGGAACTGCTCGACCAGCAGGTCGTTGACCACCCGGCCCAGCTCGGTAGGCACGAACTTCTTGTCTTGCTTCTCGACATAGCCGCGGTCCTGAACCGTGCCCAGGATCGGCGCGTAGGTGCTGGGGCGCCCGATGCCCTTCTCCTCCAGCGCCTTCACCAGCGTCGCTTCCGTATAGCGGGGCGGCGGCTCGGTGAAGTGCTGCTCCGGGCTGAGCTTGAGCAAGATGAGCGGATCCTGCTCGGCTAGAGGCGGCAGGGCTTTCTTGTCGAGATCGTCCTCAGCGTCGCCCGCGTCGTGGCCCTCGCGGTAGACCGCCAGGAAGCCGGGAAACTTGATGACCGAGCCGGTCGCCCGGAAGGTATAGGGGCGCGGCGCTTTGGCCGTCGCCGGGCCGGCCCCGATGTCCACGGTGGTCTGGTCGAGCACGGCGGGGGCCATTTGGCTGGCGACAAAGCGCTGCCAGATCAGCCGGTACAGGCGCAACTGCTCGGCGGTGAGGTAGGGCGCCACGCTGTCCGGGTCGCGGCCCGCGGTGGTCGGGCGGATGGCCTCGTGCGCTTCCTGCGCGCCGCGTACCTTCTTGGTGTACTGCGGCGGGCTGGCCGGCACATACTCAGGGCCGAAGCGCGCGGCGATCACCTCGCGCACTTCCTCCTGCGCGGAGGATGCCACCTGCGTGCTGTCGGTTCGCATATAAGTAATCAACCCGACTGCGCCTTCCTGGCCCACCTCGACGCCCTCATAAAGCTGTTGCGCGATTTGCATGGTGCGGCGGGCGGTGAAGTTCAGCTTGCGCGCCGCCTCTTGCTGCAGCGTGCTGGTGATGAACGGCGCGGCGGCATTGCGCCGGGTCTCGCGCTTGCGCACGCTTTCCACTACATAGCGCGCGCTGTCCAGCGCCTGGATCACCGCCGTCGCCTGGGCTTCGTTGTTCAGTTCCGGCTTTTTGCCGCTGATCGCGTGGAGCACGGCGTGGAAGGTGCCTTCCTTGCGCCCGCGCACAGTGGTCTTGCCGCCGTCTTCCTTGCAGAAGTCAGCCTCGATGGTCCAGTACTCGACCGGCACGAACGCCTCGATCTCGCGCTCACGCTCGACGACCAAGCGCACGGCGACCGATTGCACGCGCCCGGCGGACAGCCCGCGCTGCACTTTTTTCCAGAGCAATGGACTCAGCTTGTAGCCCACCAGGCGATCGAGCACGCGGCGCGCCTGCTGGGCGTTCACCAGTTGCATGTCGATCTCGCGCGGATGGGCCACTGCGTCGCGGATGGCCTCCGGCGTGATCTCATGGAAGCTGATGCGCTGCACCTTGCGGCCCCCGCCGCGGGCGCCTGTCGCCTCCACGATGTGCCAGGCGATGGCCTCGCCTTCGCGGTCGGGGTCGGTCGCCAGGTAGACGGTCGAGGCGCTCTGCACCAGTTCGCGCAGGTCCTTGACCGTCTTGGCCTTGTCCCGGCTGACGAGGTACTGCGGCTCAAACCCGTTCTCGGTATCCACGCCGAGTTTGGTTTTCGGCAGGTCCCGCACATGCCCACCGGAGGCGCGCACCTGGTACCCGCGGCCTAGCACTTTACTGATTGTCTTGGCCTTGGTCGGAGATTCGACGATGACCAGTTTTGTCGCCATAGTAATACTTTCACTTTCCAGATGGACCGGCGCACCGCGGTAACTCCGCTATGCGGGCGGCCACATCTAACATATCCGTCTGCTACCCTATAACCCGGAACGAGGGCCGGTCAGCGCCGGATCTCGTGTCCAGGGCCGGGTCGGGAACCCCACGCCCCTTTTTGCGCTTGCGAGGGCGTGCGGCGATTTTCATCATACGCAATCGCACAAGCGGGTGTCAAGACAGGTTCCGCCGCCGCAAGCCGCCGGAGGACCCATAATGCGCTCTATATTGCCTTCTATATAGTATACGGATTACCGGTTCGCACGGGGTTGCGGTTACGGGGCAGACAGCAAACCGGGATGGCATCCAGTGATGCCATCCCGGTTGTGAAGTGCGGCGCCCTTGCTGCTACAGCAGGCCGCGAGCGTGGCCGTCGCGCCTAGGCGCGGTGGCGGACGAGGGTGAGGCCCGCGCCCATGATCAACAGGGCAAGTAAGGTCAGGCCCAGCAGCAGGTTGATCTGGTCGCCGGCGCCTGTCGTCGGCATGCCGGGGCTTGATCCGCCTTGGCCGCCCGTCCCTCCGGGCGGGGGAGCAATGATTGTCAGGGGTTCAATGTTACCGCAAGAGACGTACGTGCTGACTTCGGCAGCCGATTTGTGGAGGTTGATCGCGTAGCCGCCTTTCGCCAATTCCGCCATTCCTACGTTGACCGTGGTATCCGACATCCCGTTGACTACATTATTAAGTGGGAAGGCAGGCACGGGATCAAGGTTTGCGCAACTGCCCTTGTGGATGTGTGCCGGCTGCGGGGTGGCGCTGCCACCTACGACCGTGACTTCGACGCGGACCTGATTTTCGGAGACCCAGGTAATCCGGGCGCCGCCGTATTCGCCGGAGTTGTTCTGCTCGGCAAGTTTGACGGTCATGATCTGATCTTTCAGATTGCCGCCGGTGTTACCGCCTGTCTGCCCGCCGGTGCTGGTCGCCATGATGTCGCCGCAGGACACATAGGTGCTGACCTCGGCAGCCGACTTGTGGACATTGATCGCGTAGCCGCCCTGCGCCAGTTCCGCCCAACCCACCGGGACCGTCGTGTCGGACATGCCGTTGACGGCGTTGGTTAGCGGGAAGGCAGGCACGGGATTGAGGTTGGCGCAGGTGCCCTTATGAATATGTGCGGGCTGCGGGGTGGTCGTGCCGTTCGCCAACTTCAGGACGACCTGCACGCTATTATCGCCCATTGGGATGATCGTGGCGGTGCCGTCTTCCCCCGAGCCGTTCTGGGCCATCATCATAACTTCATGGCCGCCGGTCTGCCCACCGGTAGTGCCGCCCGGCGTGCCGCCACCCATATTCATCGGCACGATGTCGCCGCAAGAAACATAGGTGCTCACCTCGGCAGCCGACTTGTGGATGTTGATCGCGTACTGCCCCTGGGCCAGTTGGGCCATGCCGATATTGACGACGGTCTCGGACATACCGTTAACAACGTTATTCAGGGGATAGGCGGGAACCGGATCGAGGTTAGCACAGGTGCCCTTGTGGATATGCGCGGGCTGCGGGGTTGCTGTGCCGTTGGCAACCTTGATCATGATCTTGATCTGGTTATCGCCCATGGCGGTAATCGTGGCGGAGCCGTCTTCGCCCGATCCGTTCTGAGCCGCCAACTTGACTGCCGTATCCATGCTCTGCGCGAAAGCCCCGCCGCGTGGGACAGCGACCAGAGTCAGCGCGGCCACCAAAAAGAACAGTACGACCTTTTTCATCCTGACGCTCCTCCCGATGCATGAGGTTCAGTGGTCATGTGTGGGCGGTTCATGGTTGCTCCCGGTGGTGACATCCCTGGTCTATGCAGTTGTCTTCCTCGGTACTCTGGGAGCCGAGCGGCGCACTTGGCCGTTTTGCGCAGCAACCCCATTGTTATCCAGCACACGCACCTGTATATATCTTGCCGGCAAACTATCCTGTTACGACGGGCGGTGGGGAATATCAGCGGGGAGGTTGGGGTGATTCGCAGCAGGGTCGGGCAAAAAGCGACCTGGCTGCCGGATCAAACCCGGCGGCCAGGCCAAGCGCTAGCCTTATTTGTAATTTAGGCGCGGCGGCGCGCCAGGTGCAGCCCAGCCCCGGAGAGCAGTAGCGCGAGGAGGGCCAGACCGCCCAGCAGGAGCGTCTGGTCGCCGTTGCCGGTCGCCGGCATGGTCTGCCCGCCCATGCTGCCGCCCATCGCCATCGCCATGATGTCGCCGCAGGAGACATAGGTGCTGACCTCGGCGGCTGACTTGTGGACGTTGATCGCGTAGCCGCCCTTCGCCAGTTCGGCCATGCCCACCATTACCGTGGTATCCGACATGCCGTCGACCACATTGGTCAGGGGGTACTTGGGCGTGGGATCGAGGTTCGCGCAACTGCCGGTGTGGATATGGGCCGGCTGCGCGACAGTGGTGCCGTTGGACAGCTTGATCACGATCTCGACATCGTTGTCGCCTTTGGCCGTAATCGTCGCGGTGCCGTCTTCACCGGACCCGTTCTGCGCGTGCATGGTCACGGTCATCGTGTTGTCCGCAGCGAACGCCGCGCTACGGGGAAACGCGAACAGGGCCAGGGCGGCCAACAGCAGTAAAAACCCGAGCTTTTTCATAGCGAGTTACTCCTCCGTGCATGAAAGATAAGGGCCACAAAGTACGCCGGTTCCGTTCCGGCGCACCGCTAAGGGTTATACACAGGAGTAGGGCTGTTGGATTGCATGAGCTACGCTCTTTTTGCATCACGGCTAGGGGATGATCTTCGGGTATCGGTCTTGTATAGTTGTTCACTCTATCCTGCACCCGGCGCCGGATCGCCCGCGCACCCATGCCGCGTCCCGCCACAACTGCTCCCATTGGTGCAACAGCAGACCCACGCGGAAAGTTCCCGGCGCGCGAAAAGACGCTGTTTGTTCTTCATGTTGGCTTGCATTTGGTATAATTGGGGTATGGCTTCTTCGATAGAAACCCTGCCCAGAACCCGGGCGGCGCGCAAAAATCGGTTGCACCCGCGCCGGCCCTTGCGCCGCGTCATGCGCTGGATGCTGGCCCTGGCTGGGATGGCCGGGCTGGCGTTGCTGGGCTTTGTTTGGTATGTCCATGCCACCACCGCCGGTGCGATCTATAGCGGCAGTGATCCGCGCCTGCCGCATAATCACGCCGCGCTCGTATTTGGAGCGGGGCTGAACGGGCAGGGCGGTCCCAGCGCCGTGCTGTACGACCGGATCGCCACGGCGGCAGATCTCTATCATCAGGGCAAGGTGGATAAGTTGCTGATGAGCGGCGACAATAGTGTGCCCGACTATAACGAGGTCGGGGTGATGCGCCGCACTGCCGTCGGTTTGGGCGTGCCCGAACGTGATATCGTGTTGGACTATGCCGGATTTCGTACTTATGACAGCTGCTACCGCGCGCGCGCTGTCTTTGGCCTCGATGCCGCGACACTGGTCACCAATGCCTATCACTTGCCCCGCGCGCTCTACACCTGCCGGGAACTAGGACTGGCCGTGGCCGGCGTGCCCGCCGACCGCCAGAGCTACCCGACGCTGTACTATCAATTGCGCGAGGTGCCCGCGCTGGCCGCGGTACGCTGGTGGCTGACCATCGATGAAAAGCCGCGGTTCCTCGGACCGCGTGTCGATATCGATGCGCCGCCCGCGCAACCCTAGCGACGCAGTTGCCCATCGCCAGGTGGCATAGCGCGTGCTGATCCCTTTCCCTGTGCCACTCTATTGTGATCCACAACGAACCGCCGGGATGCTCCGCTGGAAGCTGCGCCTCGATCCCGCGACCCCAGCCCCGGCAGGCAGGCTTTGTCATGGATGAGTATTACGAGCCGCAAGATACCAGCGATCTGGACCTGGGCCGTCCGCTGGAGGAACTGGTGCGCACGCTGATGGACGCGATTTCCGCCAGGGCGGGCTTAGTCGCCGTGTGGCACACCGAACGCGGCCAGGTGCAGGCGCCTGTGGGCACCGGCTTGCCCAAGGGGCAACTGGCCGAACTCGGCGATCTCCTCACCGCCGTAGCGCCCGACCTGCTCGGCACGCTGCTCGGCGCGCGCCCTGACGTAGCCCGCGTGGGCGCGCTACCGGGCTGGCAGATCGATTCGGCGAGCCGGGAAGCGCGCACTATGACCCGTTGGGGCCGCTTGCACGTGCTGGTCGTGCCGGTGCAGCCGGGGCAGGACGGTCGCCTGGCCGCGCTCATCGGCTTTATGCATCCGGCCCCACGGTTAGATCTCTCCGCGAAGCGCCCGCACCTGGTGCGCCTGTTTGTGCATCATGTGGACCTGGTGTTGCGCTTGCGGGCGCTTATGGATCGCCTGCGCAACGAAGCGCGCTGGCTCGAAGTGGTGCTGGGCCATGTGGGCGATGGCCTGATCCTGGTGGATGCCGGCGGCCGGGTGCTGACCGCCAATGCGGCGTGCGAACGCATCACCGGCTGGCCGGCGCGCGATCTGTATGGGCATGATCTCGCGGCCGTGCTCCAGGCCCGGTCAATGCAGTGGGCCGATAACGGCAATGGCGAAGACCTCTGGGCGGGGCCGTTGACCCAAGAGACCGCCGCGTCGGCGGCGGAGCCTCCGGCGATTGAACTGGCGCTGATTGGCCGGCACGGCAACGAGATCTACACCGAAGCCCGCGTGGCTCAGGTGGTCGACAACGACGGCGACCTACTCGGCGCAGTGGTCAGCCTGCGCGATGTCAGCGCGCAACGCGAAGCCGAGGAATTGCAGGCCACCTTCCTTTCAGTCATTTCACATGAATTGCAGACGCCGCTGTCGGTGATCCGCGGCTTCGCCGAACTACTGGCCGATGGCGTGGAGTCGATGCCGCCCGCCCAGGTGCGCAGCAAGCTCCAGATTGTGGCCGAGGAGAGCGAGCGGCTGAGCACGATGGTGGAGAATCTGCTGGACGCCTCGCGGATCGGCGCGGGCGGGCTGGAACTGACCCGCGAGCCGGTGAACATCCCGCGGCTGGTGCGCCAGGCGGTGCAGAAAATGGAGCCGTTGAGCGCGCGCCACCACTTCGTCATCGCCGTGCCCGACGATCTGCCGCCCGTGCTGGCCGATTATGCGCGCGTGGAGCAGGTTTTGATTAATCTGCTCGAAAACGCCATCAAGTATTCGCCGGGCGGCGGGCAGATCACCATCACCAGCGATCTCACCAGCGACGAAGTGATCCTGCACATCAGCGATGAGGGTATCGGCGTGCCGGAGGCCGAGCGCGAGCGCATCTTCTCGCGCTTTGGCCGGCTCAACAGCCGTGTGGTGCGCCAACTGAAGGGCGTGGGCTTGGGCCTCTACATCGCGCGTGCTATAATAACGGCGCACGGCGGCCGCATCTGG
>JAICKM010001067.1 GCA_025927935.1 Chloroflexia bacterium
ATCTTTGTGATGGGCGACAACCGCAACGCCAGCGATGACTCGCATATTTTCGGGCCCATCCTCATCAGCAGCGTGGTCGGCAAAGCCTGGTTCTGTTACTGGCCGTTTGCGGAAATCGGCGCCCTGCCCCATCCGACCTACACGGCACCCTGAGCCATCCGCTGGGCGATCTTGATCGGCCCGCCAGGAACCCGTAACCTCATCTGTACGTCTCACATATAGAGGTGGCAGCACCGCGTGCCCGCGGCACCTCGCCGCGCCCGGTGACAGGCGCGTACCCCATCCACGCGCCCGCGGCATCAAGGCCCATCCATACTCAATTGAACAGGAGATCCGCGATGAACAGCACGGACCAGCACGCAGGCGCACCACAAGACGCGGGGCAGGCGGCCCCGCCCGCCGCCCGGCGTGGCAGAGGCAATACGGCAATTCGGGTGCTGCTGCTGGTCGTGGCTGCGGTCATCCTCGCCGGAGTCGGCGCGGCGGCAGGAGCGGCAAGCGCCGGGTGGAGCACGGAGACGCCCCAGGTGCTGGGCATCGCGCCCGCCACGGGCAGCCGGGATGTGCCCGGCGATACGCCGATCACCATCGCCTTCAACATGCCCATGAACCAGGACAGCGTGCGCGCCCACCTGCGGATCGACCCGCCGACGGACGGCGCCGTTACCTGGGAAAGCAACACGCTGATCTTCCGCCCGCAGCCCGGCTACCGGCGCGGCCTCACCTACACCGTCTCCGTCGATAGCGGGGCCAGCAGCCCCCTGTTCCGCCCCCTGGCCGCGCCCGCCAGCGTGCAGTTCAAGACCGCCGGGTTGCCCTCGCTCTACCGTAGCGTCCCACCCGCCGGGGCCGAGAGCGTGCCCACCGATACGCTGGTCACGTTGCAGTTCAGCCAGCCGATGGCGGCGCTGGCCGCGCTCGACAGCCGGCCCGACCCCGGCGCACACGTCCGCCTCACGCCCGGCGCGGGCGGGCGCTGGCAATGGCTGGGCAGCACCACGCTCGCCTATCGCGGCGCGAGTCTGCGCCCGGCCACGCGCTACAGCGTGGCCGTCGATAAGGCCCTGGCCGACTACATCGGCAGCCCGCTGGACCAGGACTACAGCTTCACCTTCACCACGCTGCGGCCTGCCGTCGTCACCACCCACCCGGAAGCCGATACCAAATTCGCCGGCACCAGCGATCCCATCGTCGTCGCCTTCAACGGGCCGGTGGACCGCGCCTCCGCGGAAGCTGGGTTCCATCTCGCGCCCACCGCCGCGGGGCGTTTTGCCTGGGCGCCCGACAGCAGCGTCTTCACCTACACGGTCAGCGCCCCGCTGCCCGAAGATACGCAGATCCAGGCCACGCTGGACGGGGTCAAACCCGGCGCGGGCGACCTAGCCCAGGCGGCGCCGTACACCTGGAGCTTCGAGACTAGCCCGCGCCCGCAAGTGACCGATACCACCCCGGCGGACGGCGCCCAGAATGTCGAGGCGACCAACGAGATTATCGTGCGCTACAGCGCGCCCGTCAGCAACACCAACGAAGAACTTCTGGCCGGAGTGCGTGTCGAACCGCCCGTCAAGGGACTTAATGTCTACTCCTATGACCAGGGCGCGACGCTCAACATCTTTGCCCCGCTCGCGCCCTCGACCACCTACACGGTGACGGCGGGCGCCGGGGGCCGCTACCTGGGCCGCGACGGACGGCCGGTACCCGAGCGCACCTGGCACTTCCGCACCGCCCGCCTCAAGCCG
>JAICKM010000887.1 GCA_025927935.1 Chloroflexia bacterium
GCAGACCATCGGCACAATGCTGGCGCGCTTCCCCGACGAACCCCGCCTGCACTATGACCAGGGCCGGCTCCTGCTGCTCCTGGGCCGCACCGGCCCGGCGGTCGCCGCCGTCCGCGCGGCGGTGCAGTCCAGCGACAGCGACCCGCAACTCCACGCCGGGCTGGCCCAGGCGCTCCTGGTCGCGGGCGACGCCAAAGGCGCGCAAACCGAGAGTCAAAAGGCCATCGCCGCCACCAACCTTGACCCGGCGCAGGCCGATCTTACGCTCACCTACAGCAAACTCGACAATTCCGACCCCTACCAGCGCAGCGTGGGCCAGGCCGTGCTGACGGCCAACCTTGTGCGGGCGCGCGCCCTGGCCCAATCCGGCCAGGCCGGGAAGGCGCACAGCTTTGCGACCGCCGTCGAGGGCCAGGGCGCGGGCGGCGACGCGGCGAAAGCCGCCTGGTTCCGCTACTACGCGGCGCTCATCGACGCCGCGGGCGGCTTCCCCGACGAGGCCATCGCCCGCCTGCGGCCCGCGACCCCCGGCGCCGTCGAAGCCGGCGGGCCGAGCCTGGGCGCCCGCGTTCTCGCCTGGGTCGGTATCCTGACCCCCGCCCAGGCCCGCGACCAGGCGGCCGCCATTGTGGCCGCCACGGGCGGCAAGGACGGCGTCCCCGTGCTGCCCCCCGATGCGGCGATGGCCCAGGCCGACTTTGACCTGGCCCGCAAACTGGACGCCGTGGGCGCCCCCGCCGCCCCCTTCTACCGGGCCGCCGCCGCGTGGGAAGCCGCCCAGGCCGTCACCCAGGCCCAACCGCCCGCCGCCGGCAACGGCACGCCCCGCGCCGTCCAGTTCCAGGTCGCCGAAGCCGACTACCTGCGCCGCCAGGGCGCCACCGACCCGCTCACCGCAACCCGCTATCAGCAGGCGAGCGACGTGGCCCCCGGCCTGGCCGGTATCCACACCAACCGCGGGCTGGCCTTCGCCGCCACCGGCGACACGCTGCGGATGCGCCGCGAGTTTGCGCTGGCGGGCCGCACCGACAGCCAGGATGCCGTGGCCGCGCACAACCTTGGCGTCCTCGCCCTGCGCGACGGTCCCGCCAACCTGCTCACCGCCCTGGCGAACCTGGGCACGGCCCACCAGTCGGCGGGCGCCGCCGCCACGCGCTGGGGCAACAGCTTCGTGGCCGACCCGCAGGTGGGCGGCTATCCCGCGCCCGTCGCCGCCGGCAGCTTCGCCGACCGCATCCCCGCGCTGGCAACGCTGCTGCTCCTCCTGCTGCACACGCTCATCCCGGCCCGCCGGAGCCAGGACGAAGAGCGCCGCGATGCGCCCCCCGGCAGTGTACTGGACCGATTGAACGATCTGCTCACCGCGCGGGTGCCCGCCGTCGCGGGCCGCAGCGCCACCGTGATCACCTGCGTCGTGGCGATTGTGGTCGCCGGGCTGGGCTGGACCTGGGCGCTATCGGACAACGGGCCTAGCGCCGCCTTGACCCTGCTGCCACTCACCATCCTGGCCGCGCTGATCGCGCTGGGCGCGCAGGAAGGCATGCAATGGGCCGCGGTCCGCATGGAGCGCCGTCCGGGCACCATCCGCACCGGGCTCTGGCCGCTGGGACTCCTGCTCAGCATAATCGGCGCGCCCTTTGGCGTGCTCTATGGCCGGCTGATCACCACCCACGCTGCGGGCGCCGCCGGGGGCCATACCGTGCTCGAAGCCCACCGCGACGGTCACGAGGAACCGGAAGAACTGGAACCCGTAACCGCGGCCTCCGCCGCCGTACCTCAGCGGACGGCATCCCGGCGCGGCGGCACGGCGACCGCCCGCCCGCCCGCCGCAGCCAAAACCGAGCCGGTCGCCGCCCCGGCCACGGAGCGCGTGCCCTGGCGCGGCTGGGGCGCCCTCGGTCCCGCCGCCCGCGTGGCCGCGTTGGGCCTGCTGGCAAACATCGTGCTGGCCGTCGTCTGCGGGCTGCTCTATGCCTGGCTGCCCAACGCCGCTTGGCGCATCCTGCTGCTGACGAACGTCGCCGTGCTCGCCTTCACCGCCGTCTCCGACCCCGGCGCCGAGGGCTGGCACGTCTGGCGCCGCAGCCCGCTGCTCTGGCTGCCCATCTTCAGCGCCGCCGCCGCCACGCTCACCGCCCTGCTGCTCGGCGCAATCTAGCCGCCGGCCCAACGCAACTCCCCTCCCCGCGGCGGGGAGGGGCAGGGGGAGAGGTTGCGCGGGCGATCCAAACCACCCCCAAAAGAGTATACTGAATACGAAGCATCCCCCGCGACGGGGCTGCTCGGTAACGCCGCACACATCCCGGCCCAGTATCCGGTCCGGCCACCGGAGTTGGGCGCCGAGGAGGGTCCCCATGTTTGAAGGTCTCCTGCAACCCACCCACCTGATCCTGATCCTGGTCATCGTGCTCATCATCTTCGGCCCCGGCAAGCTGCCGGAATTGGGCAAGACTCTGGGCGCTGGCATCCGCGAGTTCCGCGAAGCCGCCGCCCGCGCTGAGGAGGCGGACCCACCCGACACCCCAGCCCCCCCGCCCGGAGAGCCCCGCAGCAAAACGGGCGCCATTACCTGTAGCAAACGGGTTCCCGCTGATGGGAACCCGTTTCTGTTTGCCGCGCATTCACTACGACACTACCACAGGCCGCGCAGGCGGCCTTCGTAATGGTTGCCCGTCCTTTCAAGGGCGGGGCAACCAGGGCCGGACGACCGCTTACC
>JAICKM010001066.1 GCA_025927935.1 Chloroflexia bacterium
ACGAAGTCCGCCGCCGCCCAGACCCGCGTGATGGTGCTTTTCACGTCCAGGCCCCAGGTGTGTTCGCCGAACAGCAGCAGCCCCTCGTAGGTCTGTTCCACCAGCGGCGTAATCGGAGATTCGGCTGCCATACCCTGCGGATCGCGCAGCGCGGCGAGGCTTTCGACCGCGGCCAGCCTGCCCCGCAGGGCGCGTACCCGCGCCACCTCACGGGGCATGGTGCCGATGCCGTGGATCCAGGTGTCGGCCAGGTCGTAGGCGACCACCGGGATCCCCGCCAGTTGTGCGGGATTGGCCTCCAGGGCGGCGGCGAAGTCGCCTAGCTCACCGAAGACCACCTCGGTATCGGGCGCCCCGGCAGCGATCTCGGCACGCATGGCGCGTAGCTCTTCGGGCTGGTGCGGACCGTGATTGTCTTGCGTCTGTTGTAGCGCCAGCCAGGTATCGAACGGCCAGTCGGGCGGCGGCAGCAGGGGCGTACCGTAGCCGCCTGGCGAGTAGTAGGTCAGCAGGCGCACGCCGTCGGGACCTTCCCAGTAAAAGAGACGCGGCACCTGCGGCGACGACGACCCGCTGTTACAGCCCAGGTGCAGAAAGCGCACCCCTGCGCGCCCCAGCAGGCTCGGCAAAATCCAGGTGTGCCCCGGCACGTCGGTCTGCTTGGCGCCCGTGACCCGGCGGCCGTAGCGCTCGCCCAGGTCGCGGGCAAGGTGCATCCCGCGCACCAGGTCTTCCAGCCCGCAGAAAGTGGTATGTGTGGTGAAAGGGTAGGCATGCCAGGTGAGCCGCCCGGCGCGGACCAACGCATCGGCGGCGGCCCGGCTCGCCTCGGACACGGTGGGGCTGTCGAGCAGGTAGCGCAGGGGCCAGGCGGGCAGAGTCCAGGTGTAGCGCGCCCCCGGCGGCTCCGCCTCGGTGGTCGCCATCACGGCGCGCACGGCATCGAACATTGGCCCGGTATAGGCGGCCATCACCTTGTCCGGCAAATCGGTAAACCCTAAATCAAAATGGGTTTTGAAGACGACGACAACCTTTTTCACGGCAGCCATGGCGGCGGTTCCTCCCTTGCGGCGTAATCTCGCGCCCATTCTAGGCGTTGGGCCACCGGCGTGTCAAGGCACAGGGACAGAAAAAGACGGGGCGGCCTGGGCCGCCCCGTCGCGTCACGCTGCGCTATGGATCGCGCTACTTCATCAGCAGGTCGGGCCGCGCGGGCAGGCCCGAGTCGTAGGGCTTGGCGATGACGATCAGGCGGTGATCGTCGATGCCGTAGGGGAAGCAGGTGATCAGCGTCAGCGTCTGGTCGGGCGTGGGGTCCATGTAGCGAGCGTTCTCGCGCTTCTGCGCGTCGCTCACGCCGTCCTCTTTGACCAGCACAATATCCTGCACGATGTAGAGGTATTCGCGGTCGTCGGTGTAGATATGGATCTCGTCGCCGCGCTTAGCTTCGTGCAGGTTCTTGAAGACCTCGCCCTTCCAGTCGTCGTGGCCCGAAATGACCACGTTGCCGATTTGGCCGGGGTTGGCCGTGCCGTCATGGTGGCCCGCCGCGTATTCCGCTACCTTCCAGCGGCTGGAGTCTCGCCCCTCCTTGCCGGGGATCATCTCCCAGCCCACCGGCACGACGGACGTATCGATACCGATGCGCGGCATGTCGATCTTGATCGGCGGCTTGTTGTTGGCGATGGCGGCGAAATTGGCCGCGCTCACCCCGGTGTTCAACCGGGCCAGCGGGATGTCGTCCACC
>JAICKM010001028.1 GCA_025927935.1 Chloroflexia bacterium
CACCGGACCCGGCGCGGGCGCGCGGGCGGCCCCGCTGTGGCGACATGATCAGTCAAATGCGGCCTCGCTCCAGCGGCGCGTGGTCAGGTACTGCGCCATCACAATCACCGTCGTCACGCCGTAGAGCACCCAGATCATGGCCGCGCCGTAGCCGAAGCGGAAGTTCTGGAAGGCGTCGAAATAGATTTTGAGCGGCAAGAACAGGGTCGCGTAGTGCGGCCCACCCTTGGTCACGAGCAGGGCGGGCGCGAAGCTGTCCTGCAAGCTGAGGATGGTATCGCGGAAAGCGAGCAGCAGGAAGGTCGGCGCGATCAGCGGCATGACCAAGGTGCGGAACCGCGCCCAGGCGCCCGCGCCGTCCACCAGCGCCGCGTCATACAACTCCGGCGGAATGTCGCGCAACGCGGCCAGCATCAGTACGAAGCCCTCGCCCACCTGCCAAGCCGCCATGAGGATAACCACGGCGCGGGCCCCCTCGGTGGTGATCAGCCAGGTCTGGATCGGCAGATGCAGCGTGCGCAACACGGCGTTAATCGGACCGAACAGGGGATTAAAGATCCAGAGCCAGACCAGCGCATAGGCCACATCGGGGATAATTGTGGGCAGGTAGACCGCGGCCCGGTAGAAGCCGATGCCCCGCCGGCGGCGCTCCAGCAGCAGGGCCAGCGCCAGCGCGCCGAACAGCCGCAACGGCACCGACCCCGCCGTATAAATCAGCGTGTTGCCGAGGGCCGTCCAGAACAGGCTGTCCTTCCCCAGTTCCGCGAACTGGCCCAGTCCGATCCAGGGGAAAGTCGCCGGCTGGAAGGGCGAGTAGTCGAAAAACGCCACGGCAAGGCTACCGGCAGCGGGCAGCACCACCAGCACCACCATGCCCAGCAGAAAGGGCAGCAGCATTAACCAGACTTGAGTTCGATAACGCATAGGATCGAAACCGACTGTCATTCTGAGCGCAGCATCGAAACCGACCGTCATTCTGAGCGCAGCGAAGAATCTCCGTCTCGTTGCTCGAAAGACGAGACCCTTCGCTCCGCTTAGAGGGACAAAATGCGGTGATAAGCTACAGCGGCCAGACACGACGGGGACGCGGCTACTCGCGTAGCCACGCCCCCGTGCTGTACAGGAAGGCCCGCACCCTGGCCCACCGGTACCGATAAAGCTAGCGTGTGTTCTTGCGCCGCAGCAGCCCGCCGGTTGTCAGCAGGGCGAACGCTGTGCCGGCCAGCAGTATCCAGATCGCTGGCAACGTGCTGTTGCCGCTGCTGGGCAGGGTAGTAAGGGTGATGCCCATGGTTCCGATGGCGTCGTTGACGCTCTTCTGGATCTCGCCTGCCGCCTGGCCCGCCTTGGCCCAATCGCCCGCCTGGAGGGCCTGCTGGACTTCGGTCTGCGCGGCTTCCATTTCCGCCGTCTCATCAGGAGCTTTGGCCGTGAGATCCGCTTCGTGCGCGGCGAACTGCGTGTGGAAATCGTTATAGGCTTGCTGCGCCCCGGCGGCGTCCTTGTTCGTCGTTTCCCGCACCAGATCGCTCGCCGCGGCCCGAAGCTGCTGCATGGTGGTAGCCATGCTGGTCGCTGGAGCCGTGGTGCCGCCTGTCACCGTGCTCTTAGCGGTGTTGAGCGCCGTGATAAGTTCGCTCGCCGCCTCGCCGGCTTTGTCCCAGTTGCCTGCGTCCACGGCGTCCCGCACCGCGTGCATGGCGTCTTCCAGCTTGGCCTGCGTGGCGGCGGACTTGGCCTTGATCGCGTCTTCATTCGCGGCGAAAGTGGCGTGATACAGGTCATATGCATTCTTCGACGCGTCGGCTTCCTGCTTCTTGATCGTCCCGGCTAGCTCGGTGGCCTGATCGATCAGCGTCGCCATGGCCTGATCCAGCGTCAGCGGCCCGCTGCTGCCGGCGCCCACCGGCAGGTTGCCGCAGGACACGTAGACCGAGATCTCCGCCGCCGA
>JAICKM010000492.1 GCA_025927935.1 Chloroflexia bacterium
AGAATGCCCACGCCGAAGCCCAGGAGCAGCAGCACCACCAGCAGGCCGAGGAACGGCACATGGAGGCTCAGCGTGCCCGCCCCCAGGATAAACAGCAGCGTGCCCAGCAACAAGAAGCGCCGGATGCCCAGCTTTTCCACGAGCGGGCCACTGCTGAACGCCGCGCTCAGATACCCGCCGGTTGCGGCCAGGAAGATCAGGCCGATGGTCGCTTTATCCACCCGGTAATCGGCTTGCAAGCTGGGCAGCAGCACGCCCGTCGCGCCGTCGTTGGCCCCGATCATCACAAACGCGGCAAAGGACAGGGCCAGGACGGTGCCCCGCCCGGTGATCTGGGGTTGCGCGGGCGTCTCCACGGCCGCGGTCGTTACATCGCTAATCGTCGGACCTCCTCAATAGTGCGTGCCGCTGCCGTTGTCATTCTGAGCGTAGCGAAGAATCCCCGTCTCGTAGGCGAAAAGACGAGACTCTTCGCTCCGCTCAGAGTGACAAGGATCCTTTGAAGAACTGCGCACTATGCTACCCTCTGTTATACCCCATGCCGCCAGGGTCCACGCCGCCCGGCCCTTGAGGACCGGACGCGCCGCCCGGCTGCTTCCGCAATGATCGCGCCACGGTTGCGCCGGCGCAAGAATGGGTACAAGGCATTGCGCTTTCACCGGATCGGTTCTATACTAGCAACCAACGCAGGCAGCGAGGCCGGTAGCGGTACCCGGCGCTCCGTGCGCCCGCCCACCCGCTCCGTCCGATCCCCGCGCCCCGGTACCGGGAACCCACCGGCCAGAATAACCGGTAACAGTACTTGCACGCTCAGTTTAATTTGTAGGGGCCGATTTGCACCCGGCCCGCCACATCGAATTGCCCGGTGTAGGCGCCGGTTGCCAACCGGCCCGGCCCATCGCGTCTAGCCATGCCAGGAGGTGCCGCCCATGTCCGAGTCTCGCCCGTTGACGGTCTTGTGTTTAGCCGGCTTTGAGAAGGGCTATGCCTTCCTGGAGGAGGCTAAGCGGCAGGGCGCCAGGGTGCTGCTGCTGACCGCCGAAAAGCTGGCCGGCGGCGCCTGGCCGCGCGACAGCATCGACGAAATCCACCTGATGCCCGACCTGGCGCACCGCCAGGATGTCCTCTTCGGGGTCAGCTACCTGGCCCGCACTCGCAGCATCGACCGCATCGTGCCGCTGGACGACTACGACGTGGAGACGGCGGCGGCCTTGCGCGAGCATCTGCGCTGCCCCGGCATGGGCGACACCACGGCGCGCTACTTCCGCGATAAGCTCGCTATGCGCGTCCAGGCCCAGGAAAAGGGCATCCTGGTGCCCGAGTTCGTGCATGTGCTCAACTACGACCGCTTGCGGGAGTATATGGCGCGCGTGCCCCCGCCCTGGGTGCTCAAGCCGCGCTCCGAAGCCTCCGCCGTGGGCATCCACAAGGTCAACAGCGCCGATGAACTCTGGCCGCTGCTCGATGCCCTGGGCGACCGCCAGTCCTTCCATGTGCTGGAGCAATACATCCCCGGCGACGTGTATCATGTCGACTCGATTGTCTCGGAGCGCGAAGTCGTCTTCTCCATCGCCCACCAGTACGGCCACCCGCCGATGGACGTGGTCTACGGCGGCGGCATCTTTACCACGCGCACGCTACCCCGCGACTCCGCCGATGCGCAGACGCTGCTGAGCGTCCACCGCGAGTTGATGCGCGCGCTGGGCATGGTGCGCGGCGTCACGCATACCGAGTTCATCAAGGGGCGCGAGGATGGGCGCTTCTACTTCCTGGAGACGGCGGCGCGCGTGGGCGGGGCCAACATCGCCGAACTGGTCGAGGCCGCCACCGGTATCAACCTCTGGGCCGAGTGGGCCAAGATCGAACTGGCCGGCGGCGAGCACCCCTATGAACTGCCCGCGGCCCGCGAAGACTACGCCGGGCTGATTATCTCGCTCGCCCGGCAGGATTATCCCGACACCAGCGGCTACCAGGACCCGGAGATCGTCTGGCGCATGGTGCGCCTGCACCACGCCGGGCTGATCGTCGCCGCGCCCGACCCGGCGCGCGTCCAGGCCCTGCTCGACGACTACACGCGCCGCTTCTACCAGGACTTCTGGGCCACCCTGCCCGCCCCGGATAAGGCTGCGCACTGAGTCCTCCGAGTGCGCGGGTGCCCGGCGTGCTGTTGGCGCCGGGGTGCAGGTATTGACCCGGCAATCGGTCTAGCAACTGCAAAAGACGGCGATCATCGCGCATCGTACCAGCGCGCACTCTGCGCGCCGGGCCATGATCGCTGCCGCCTCGACCAGGAGTGAGGATCCGGATGCCAACAACAGCGGAGACCCCACAAACAGAGGAACCCACACCCCACCGCCCTGCTGTAGATACAGCGCCGGGGCAGTTGCCGGTGCCGCCCCCGGCGGCGGATCTATCCCCAGCTGCGCCACCGCGGCGCTGGGTCATCCTGTGCGTGTGCGCGAGTTTTGCGGTCTATGTCGCCTTGATCCCTAATTTCCTGCGGTTCAGCAACCCTCCGACGGGCGATCAACCACTGTACCTGATGGATACCATTAGCCTGGTGCAGGACGGCGACCTCAATGTCGCCAACAACTATGCCCAGCACGATGAGGATAAGTTCTACAAACTCGCGCCCCACCCCACGCCGTTTGCCGGGCAGAGCGCCCCCTACCCGCTGCCGCCGCAACTGGCGGCCTCCACGGCCCGGCCGCCCGTCGAGCAGTACTCGTACCATCCGCCCGGCCTGGGTATCCTCCTGGTGCCCGCATGGATCGCCGGTTCCTGGTTCGCTCTCTGGTGGCCGGCCACGATCGTGTTTATGTGCCTCATTGGAGCACTTGTCGGCCTTAACGCCTTCCTCCTGGCCTATGAGCTAACCGGGCGACTAAGCATTGCCTGGGCGGTCTGGCTGCCACTGGCCTGCAGTTCGCCGATCATGAGCTACTCGTTGCTGCTCTTCACGGAGCTACCCACGGGATTGCTGCTCATCTACGCATTCCGCCGGCTAGCCCTGGGCTGGCGGGCCAACCGGCCCTGGCAACTGGCGCTGGCCGGGGCCGCCATCGGCTACATCCCCTGGCTGGCCTGGCGCTGCCTGCCGCTCACCGCGGTGTTGATCATATATGCCGCCGTGCAGTGGTGGCGCTACCGGCAAGCGGAGCGCGACCCCGCGCCGCCCGCCCGGCGCGGGCAGGGAAGCGGGCAGCGCCTGCGGGCCGGGCTATGGTTGCTCGCGCCGGCACTGGGCTTGCTCCTGCTCCTGGTGGCCTACAATCTCTTCGTGTTCGGGACACCCGGTCCGAACACGGTGGCGCGGGCGGGCGCCGAACCCGCGGTCTTCCACTGGCCGTGGGGCGGCAGCCATGAGTTGATGCTGTTTATCAACGGCGCCTTTGCGCTCTTGTTTGACCAGCAGTGGGGCCTGCTCCCCCACACCCCGCTCTATGTGCTGGCGGCGGGGGGCGCCATCGCCATGTGCCGCCTGGGCCGCCAGGCCGACCGGCGCCTGCTCGGCTGGCTGGCGCTCCTCACCCTGCCTTACTTCGCCATGATCGCCGCCTTCGAGTACTGGGGCGGCCTCTGGGGTCCACCGGGACGCTACCTGACCACGCTAGTCCCGTTGCTGGCCGGGCCGCTGGCGATGGCGAGCGCGGCGCTCGGCCGCAACTGGCTCTACCGGCTGATCTACGTCCTGCTGGCGCTGCCGGGGTTGGCCTATATGGCGTTGGTGATGCGCGACCCGCGCCTGATGTTTCCTGCCGGGCGGGGCTATTTTTGGACCTGGCTGGCGACTTCGCCCGATTCCCCGCTTCATATTGACCTGCGCACGTTGTTGCCGACCTTCGCCTGGCCAGATGTGATACGCCAGCCCTTCAATACGGGCTGGATTATCGGGGCTGGGGTGCTGATCGTGCTCGGCTGCTACGTGCTGATGGGCCAGCGCCCGGCCCCACCCTCGCTTCGGATATGGCCGGCGCCGGCCCATGCGCTGGTCTGGCTGGTCGCCCTCGCACTGATCGGTAGCGGGTGGCTCACCATTAACGCGGAGTATCTGAAGCACCGGACGATCCTGGCGCAGCAGAAGCGCTGGGCGGTGAACCCGCCGCCGGTCCAACCGCTCGGGATCGCCTATCTGAACGGCACAGTGTTCATCACCGATTATCGCCAGGCCACGCTCACGGCGCTGGATACAAGCACCGGCGAGTCCCGCGCCGTGGTGCCGCACACCGCGCAAGGGCCGCTCAATTACACCCACCCCGGCGATATAAAGGTCGGGCCGGATGGGCTGCTGTACTTGCTGAACAACGGCGGCAGCACGCAAGCCCTATTGGTGATGAAGCCCGACGGCGAAGTCGTACGGCAAGTGCCGCTGGAGGGGACCTCAAGCCTGGCTACGGGACTAAGCTTTGGCGCGGGCGATGGGATGTATGTTTCGGACATGACGGCCGGTCACGTCCTCAAATACGGCCCGGCGGGCGGGCCACGGGTTGCCAGTCTCCCCAGCAGGCCGGCAGGCTTCAGTAATTTAGCGACCGTAGCCACCGCTCCCGACGGCACTGTCTATGCCTCGGAACTGGACACCAAGCGCATCTATGAAATGGACTCACACGGCGCCGTTATTCGCCCATATGACATTAAGTGCAAAGCGTGGAGCGCCGCGATCCAGGGCGATTGGCTGGATGTCCCGTGTGAGCAGGGCCTGGTATCGATCAACCGCGTCACTCACCAGGTGCAAAACGCGGTCGTGGCCGCGCCGGACTCGCAGCTCGTATCGCCTACCGGCCTGACCTATACCCTGGACGGCACCCTCTACGTCATCGATCAGACTACACTCATCGCCTACCATGTGCAACACTAGCGGCCCCGGCGCTGATGCCGCTCGCGGTATGAGCCTGTTTTAAATGGGTCCTACCTGCCGCGTTTCCGTTAGCCCGCTGCAGGGCGCCGGGCCGCACCGGTCGGCTATTGCGCCATATAAGGGCCGGCATACGCGCCCTATGCGCCGGGCAGGGCCGGTTCCTCGGCGGGGGCGACGCGCGTCGGAATACGCTCGGCGGGGAAGAACCAGGTCGCCAGGCCGGTACCCAGGCCCAGGAAGGCGGCGATCCATAACACCGGGCGCAAGCCGTCAGCCAGGGCCGCCTCTAGAGTCGCCAGCGTGGCGGGCGCCAGGTGCGTGCGCGCGTTGAGGTCGAGCAACACGCTGGCCGGCCCCAGTTGCGACCCGCCGGCAGCAGCGGTCGCTACGCCGGGTAGGGCCGGGATCTGGGCCAGCGCGCCGGCCAGCGCGGTGCTCAGCGCATAGCCCAGCACCGCCACGGCGATCACGCCGCCGATATTGCGTGAGAACTGGTAGAGGCTGGTCGCCGCGCCCCGGCGCTCCCAGCTCGCCGCGTTTTGCACGGCCATGAGCATGGTCGTGAAGTTGAAGCCGCAGCCCAGGCCCTGCACAAACATCGCC
>JAICKM010000364.1 GCA_025927935.1 Chloroflexia bacterium
TCTTCACTGGGCAGCGCCAGATCGGCCAGGGCCGCCGCGTCCGGGTTCACGCCGCTGCTCCCGGTCAAGACGAACCGGTCCTGGCGGCGGTCGAGAATATGCACCAGGCAGACCGGCGCATTCAACGCCCGGCAGATGAGCGCGGGCACCCGGTCCAGCACCTGCGCGCTCGCCACCGGCAGCCCGATCACGCTGCGCAGGGCGCGGCCCGCCGCGTGGACCTGTTGCGCCGCGATGATCCCGGTCGCCTGCGTGGCGAGATGGCTGAGCAAGTCGCGGTCGGCGGGGCCGAACGCATCCGCGCTGGGGCTGCCGACCACCAGCACGCCCGTCGGCGCCAGACGCGAGCCGCCGCGTTCCACCGGCTGGAGCGGCAGGCAGGCCAGCGTGCCTTCGGGGCCGGAAAAATATTGCGCGTGGCCCAGGCGCAGCACTTCGGCGGCGCCGTTATAGGCTTCCTGGGGCAGGTTATCGCCCGCCCGCTGCGGGTAATCGGCGCGCAACACCAGCCGGTCGCCGGCCTCGCGCAAGAACACGGCGCCCGCGGTGGCGGGTGTGCTCGACAGCGCGTGCAGCAAGAGGCTCTGCAAGAGATCGGCGGTGTCGGCGGCGCTCACCGCATCCTGCTGGATCATCTGCATCAGCCCCAGCACGCGATGATCCTGGACGTGGCCGCCGTGCTGCTGCCCGGCCAGCAGGGCAGGCGCCAGGTGCCGCGCGGCATGGCCCAGCAACTCCAACTCCCGGCTGCCGGCAACCCCCGGTCGCGAACTCCAGAAAGCCAGCGCGCCGAAGAGCGAACCGCCCGCCGCCACCGGCACCAGGGCCAGGCTCGCCACGCCGACAATGCCGTGCCCGAACAGGGCCGGGCTATCGTACAGCATGGGTGGGCTGTCGCTGCTCATATCGGCCAGCAGCGACCGCGACACATCCCGCCAGGCAATGGTCGCTTCGGGATGCGCGCCCAGGGCGGCGGCCAGGGGCCGCCAGGTTGCCCCGTCGGGCACCAGCAGCGCGACTGCGCCCGCGGGCAGCACGCTGCTCAACACCGCCGCGGCGGCATCCCAGACATCTGGCCCCAGGTTCTCCAGGGCGCGCGCCAGCCGCCGGTGCATATCGGCCAGCGCGTACCAGCGGAGCTTCTCGACCCCCGCCGCCAGCACCTGGCCCACCTGGAGCAGCAGGCCCGTTTCTTCGCCGGTGAACGGGGCGGCGCCGGGCGCCCGTTCCAGGATCAGCAGCCCCGGTGTCTGCGCGCCCGAGTGGCGCAGGGCCACGGCCACCGCCGGTCCCCGCGCCGTCGTATCGCCATGACCGGGACGCGGGGCGTCCAGGCGCACCACGCGGTCGCGCTCGCCCGCCGCAGCATACAGTGGATTAGTGGCCGGCAGCCAGCGGCCCCGCACAGCGGTCTGCGGCCCTTCGTGCCACACCTGGCGCAGAATCTCCTGCGCCGCGTCCACCTGCCAGATCGACACCCCCTGCCAGGGCACCAGTTTGCGCACCTCGTTCAGGGCGCTGCCCAGCAGCAGGGTCTGGTTGGTCTCGATAGACGCGCGCCAGGCGATGCGGGCAAACACATGGCGCTCGCGCAGCCGCGCCGCCGTGCTTTCCTCCACCGCCAGGGCTTGCTTGCTGCGCCGCGAGACGGCGGACAGCCCGGCCTGGTCGTGCGAGTCGAAGGGGCGCTCGCTGGGGTTGAGCAGCCAGAGCATCGAGTCGAGCCGCCCGCTGGTGCTCAGCGCATGGGATACCACCCGGCCCACCCCGCGCTCGCCCAGGCTCGCCAGAATACGGCCCGTGCGCGCGTGGTCCACCGACCCGCCGCTGCGCCCCGTGGCCGCCAGGTAGCCGGTCAATTCGCCCAGCGCATCCTGGAACTGGTCGGCATACGAACCCGGCGGTGAGGTAAACCAGTCCCGCGTGGCGCCGGTGCGGTCCACGCCCACCAGCGCCGCCGCGTCCATGCCGGTCAGTTGGCGGGCGGCGGTCACAGTGCGGTCGAGGATGGCGTCGCGGTTGCCGCCCGTTGCGAGGGCCTTGTCAAACTCGGCCAGCAGATCGTCCTGCCGCTGCCACTGGAGATCGGTCCACCAATGGGCGACCACCCCCGACATGAGATCGGCCACGAAGCCGAACAGCGTGGCATCTGCCTCCTGGAACGCCTCGGGCCGGGCGCTCTGCGCGCTCAGCACGCCGATCACCTGCCCGCCCAGACGCAAGGGCATGACCATGACCGAGGCGGGCACGAACGGGCTTTCCGGCTCGCCGGCGGGCCACCCGCGCCGCGCCGCGTCGGCGGGCAGGTTCCCGCTGACCAGGGGCGCGTCGTTGGCGATCACCCACTCGGCGAAGCCCTCGCCCAGTTCATAGGGCCGGGTGTACGCGGACACATAATCGCCGTGATCGTAGAACAGGAGGTAGACCAGCCGCCCGCGCCGCCGATCATAGAGCGCCACATAGAGGTATTCGGCGCTGATCAGCGAATCCAGTTCCTGGTAGAGATGGCGCAACGCGCGCTCCAGGTCGGGCTGGCGCAACAGCGCCTCGCCCAGCGCCACCAGCGGGCGGGTGATCTCCGCCCGTGTGCGCGCCAGATCGGCCAGGCGCTCGGCCAGCAGATCTTGAATGACGGCCAGGGCCGCCTCCGGTTCCACCGGCTGGACCAGGTAGTGCGGCGACTGGTCGCCGGCCAGCTCAGGACCTAGCTCCGTGGCGCCGGGGGGCACCACCGGCACCACCACGGTGGTGGGCGCGAGCCAGCGCAGCCGTTTCAGCGTTTGCGGGTTGCCCAGCAGCGGCGGCTCATGGGCGATGAGCGCGAGGTCGTAGGGCCGGCCGTCGGCGCGCGCCTGGTCGACCAGTTGCAGCAAACGCGTATCATCCTGCGCGGTATGCACGGCATAATGCCGGCGCAGCATGATCAAGAGGTCCCGGCTCCGGTCCCGGTCATCCGCAAGCAGGATCTGTATCACGCGTTCCACACTCGCACTCCTGTTTCTGCCGATCACGTGGTCAGCGTAGCGGCACATCCAGGTTGGCGCGCAACACGTGCTCCAACTGATCCAGCCGCCCATTATACGGTATCACGTACTTCGCGCCCCCGATATATGCGCTCAGCGCGGTCTCATAGTCCGCGCCCAGCGACGATAGGACAACCACCGGCAGGTCCGCCGTGACGGGGTTGGCCTTCAGACGGCGCAACACCTCAAAGCCGTCCATGCCGGGCATCTTCAAATCGAGCACGATCACATCCGGTCGCGCCCGGTGGACCTCCGCCAGCCCCGCCATGCCGCCCGCGGCCCACACCACTTCCAGCCCGCGGCTGCCCAGGCGCGATTGTAACAGATCGGCCCGCTCCGGTTCATCGTCGATCACCAGCAGCCGCCAGGTCTTCTCCGGCGGCGCCACGATCTGCGTGCGGTCGCCGCGCAGATAGCCCACGGCTAGCCCCCAGGCCAGGCGTTCCACTTTCGGGTTGGCATAGAGCGCCAGGCGGGCGATGGTCAGCGCCTCGTCCACCGCCGCGCCGCGGGCCAGTTCCGCGTAGAGGCTGCCCGCCAGCCAGGGCGCGCTGCGGTCGCTGATGCCCGTCTGCCAGCCGATGACCGCGGGCACACCCGCCTCGGCGATGGCCGGGGCCAGGCCGAACAGGCTCCGTTGCACCCCCGCCGTGCCGCTCCAGCAACTGTTGAGCAGCACCAGTTGCAACTCCGGCGCCAGGCTCAGCCCGGCGGCCAGTTGCGCCCCGCTCAGCGGCACGGCTTCGCCGCCCGTCGGGCCACCGAACAGCAACGGCGTATCGCGCAGCACCGCCGAGTGGCCGATGTAGTGAAAAATGTGCGGCTGCGTGCGCCGCACCGCGTCCGGCAAACTGGCCGGGCCGTCGAGGGTGACGCTCTGCGCCTCCAGGTAGCCCGCGTCCACCAGCGGCGCTAACCCGGTGTCGATCAATGCCCGCTCCGCCGTCACATCCAGCCCGAACAGGCGATGGCCCTGGTACGTGACCGGCCCGGCCACGGCCACCAGCACGCGCAAGGGCAGCGCCGCGGGCAGTGCATTGAGCGGGCGCAGCGAAGGCAAGTTCCGGCTCAGATGAACGTCGGGCGTTAAGGCGAGAAAATGGCGCAGGCTGGGATCATAGAGAAACTCCCAGGGCAGCGCGGCCATTTCCACCGACGCGCTCGTCAGCACCAGGCGCAACGGCAGCTTGTGGGCGCGCGCCTGGCCGCGCGCCTCGCGGTAGGCGGCTCCCAGGGTATCGCGGAACAGCGCGTCGAACAGCACGCTGCCCAGGCGCACCACCTCGTGATCGGCGGCCTGGCGGCTGTGCAGCTTGCTTACCAGCCCGCGCAACTCGGCCGCCGTCGCGTCAAACCGCAAGACGCCGTGCGTCCGCTCGCCCGGCCCCAGCACCGCCTGCACTTCGATCCGGTCGCCCCCGGTGCCCGGTGCCCCGGCGCCCAGCAACAGTTCAATGCGCGGCGCGGGCGGGGCAGGCGCGGGACGGGGCCGGGCTGTTCCGTTCACGCGACCGCCTGCACGCCGGTAATGACGACTTCCAACGCCTCCAGGTGCTGCTTGCGTACCGGGTCGGCCAACCGGCAGCCCTCCAGGCGCAGCAGCACGCGCAACCGGCTGGAAGCCAGTTCAAACGTGCCCCCGCCGCGCAGCCAGCGCACCGCCGCCGCCGGATTGCCGCCGTAGGCTTCCACATCTTGCGCCACTGCCTCCAGCCGGCGCTGCCCCGGCGCCAGCCAGGCCACCATGCGCTGCTGCCCGGCCACCAGGTCGTGCAGCACCACATAGACCCCGCCCGGATACCCCGGCGGCCCCAGCAAGTGCCGCGGGCACACGAGCACCACCTGGGCGACGATCCGCCCCGCGCCGTCTTTCAGGCTGGCGATGTCGAGACAGCCCTCGCGCACGGCCCCGGCGGGCGGCAGCAGCAAGCGATCCTTGGCCCAGGTCACGGTCCCCGTCGCGCTGGTATGCGGCGGGGCCGGCGCCGGGCGGGCGGGCGCCGTATAGGGCAGCGCCCCGGCGGCCAACCGCCCCGCCGCTTGCAGGCGGCTTTTGGCGAGCGCCGCCGTGCCGCCCGCCGTCAACCGCTGCACAATCTCGTAGCGCGGCAGGTGCGCCGTGCACAACAGCAGCCCGCTCAACGAGCAGCCGAACAGCAGATAGTTTACGTTCTCGGTGATCCAGGCCGTCAGCGTCCCGGCCCCGGCCAGCAGGGCCGTCGCCGGGAGCATGACGCGGGCGATGCGCGGCGCCGCCGTCATCCACGTCGCGATCCCTGCGGGCAGCGCGGGTAGCGCGGGCAGCGTGGGCCACCCCGGCGGCTCCGCCTCCAGGGGCGTGGGCCGGGTGAGTGGCGCGGCGGGCGCCGCTGCGGCGCGCGATAGGGGTGGCGGCGCTACGGGCGGCGACGGGGGCGGTGGGGCCGCAGCCGTCAGGGCCACCGCCGGACCAAGCACGGGTTCGTCCACCGGCACCGGGCGGGTGGCGGCGCCGCTGGTCACAGGGATGGGCCGGGTGGCGGTCCCGCCGGAGGGCACCGTGTAGAGGGGCGTCGTTTGCCGGCCCCCGCGCACCGGGCGCATGGCGCCGTTCGTGGCCTGGTCCTGTAGCGCCGGGAAATCCCAGGGGAAAGCCGATGGGATACCCAGCGCCAGCCGGTAGGTCGCCGGCCAGCCCTGCGCCACCGCGTCGGCGGCGTGCAGCACCCCGCCGCAGCGCAGGACCACGGCTCCCGCCGTGCCCACCCCCGGCTTGCTTTCCGCCATCCGCACCAGTACCTCGGCCAGGTTCTCTGCCGTGGCGCTGGGATCGCCGCTGACCATCGCCAGCAGGGCGTTCTTGAGCACCCGCTCGGTCAGTCGCGTTTGCAGCGCCGCCGACCCCAGCAGGACCACATCGCCGGTTTCCAGGGCAATGGGCACACCGGGATGAGCGTAGACTTCGGGGCGCTGGGCGAATTGGGGCAGGCCGGGCGAGTGGGGCGCGGGCGCGCTTTCCACAACCCGCCATTCGCCCGCGGGCGCGCGCAGCACATAGGCCACGCAGGGGCCGGTGGTCGCCAGCCAGAGCCGCCGGTCCTGCACGACCACGGCGGAAATGCTCAGGTGCGGGTCATACTGCCCCAGGCAGGCGCGGCTGCGTAGATACTCGGTGGTGGCGCCCAGCGCGCTATCCAGCGCCCGCCCGCCCTCCCGGCAAAGCGAACTGTAAAACGCGTCGGCCAGATACCGCAGCGCCGTCGCGGAGCCTGGGTACCCCGCGACCGACGACTCCCCATCCGCGACCGCGAATAAGGCCCCGCGGGCATACCCGGCTGCATCCTGCGGCATAAAAGCCAGGGCGGCGCCCCCCCCCTGCTCGTCCGGGGGTGAAGCAACGGCAGCGCCGGCTTTGATCAGCGTCGCGAGTTGTAGACTGAGCCGAGATTGGTCAGATTCCAACGCATATAGGGCGTTGGAGCCAACAGTTCTGCCTTCCATCGGCGTCTCCTATGCAATTGTGCCGCCTTACCCGGCGTCCTAGCTTAAGCGGAAACTGGGTGCCTTGCCTCCTCCTGGCCCAGTCGTATCGGTGAGAGATATTATATCCCTTGTCATGGGGATTTGTCAACTAGACCGGGATTTGTTTACCTAAACTTAACTAGACCGTGATTTTGCCGGAATCGGTGTTCCGCCCCCGTCTGGACGCACTCACTAGTCGCAGCGGGTTCTACTTTACCATAGATCGCGCCGCTTGTGTTGCAAGTGACGGCAAAATTGGGGAATTGTCACAATATCGCTGCCGGAAAAGCAACTTCTGAATCCCGCCTGGCCCGATCGCCACGTAGACGGCGCAAAACCCCACTGGCGGAATTTCATCGCGAGGAAACGAAGAATGCGAAGATTATTGCTACCAGCCGTGTTCTTCGCGTCTTCGCGATGCGCAATAAGGCCGGCGGAAGGCATGACCGATTCCGCAAATAGCAGCCGGCGGCGATAATCTGGTATAATCAGATCAGATCCA
>JAICKM010000040.1 GCA_025927935.1 Chloroflexia bacterium
CTCGAAGATGGGCCGGGTGCCGTAGAATTTGGCGACGTGATCGAGATTCAACAGTAACATTGCGCTAGTTCCCTTTCCGGGAAACGGCTGGGACACAGCAACAGGCGGGGGTAATGTAGCACAGCACGCCGGGGAGCGTCAAGCTGGAGGCAACAAAAAACCGCGGGCCGTTGCTGGCCCCCGGCGTCTCCCCAACTCTAATTGTTGGTAGTTATGTCAACCGCCGACTGGGCACAGCTCTCCCGTGGCGGGCCGATCGAACGAATCTTTACCGATATAGGTGGAGCGTGGCATCAGACGGAGTCCTTTCAAGAGTCCCCCATCAGCGGGGGCTTGGCTCATGATACCACACGGCCCGCCGCCGGATCAATCGGTCGAAAGACGTAGGCGAGCCGGGACATTGGCGCCCGCTGTGCCCGATTCGCTACGCGGCCTGGTAAAAACTGATGTCAGGGCCGGGTACGTCCGGCGCGGTCAAAAACGATCGCGTTCCGGTCAACGATGCGCTGTTTCACCCTCTAACTAGCGATTGCCGGCATTTGTGCCTATACTAGCAGTATCAAGCACATAGGACTCTGGACACTCAGCCAAGGAGATAGCGATGATACGACTGATTGGATGCGGGCTGGCGGGCCTGCTCCTTGTGGCGCTTGTTAGTTGCGGGAGTATTGCGCCCCAAGGAGTACCGGCTAATCCGGCCACTGCACCTTCGGCGACTCCGGATCACGCGGTGGCGTGGGCCATCGGTCAGGCCAAAGTCGCAGCCCGCCAGCTTCCATCACCCCCTCGGCAGAATCGAGCTGTTGCAAGTAGCAGTGGTAGTGAGATCCAGATGTGGCCCGATACCATTGGCTCACGGGAGACCACCTACAGACGCTGCTCTGGAGCGGCCTCAGCGGTCACGCCCGTCGGGGCCGGCCCCGACTACCTGGAGGGACAGATGACGCTGACCACGGCCGCTGAAGCGCATGGGGCCGACTGGGACGTTACCTTCCAGGTCGATTGGGAAAACTATCAGCACATGCCGCTCACGCATCACTGGCGCCTCCGTGTCCACCCAGATGGCAGTGCCCAGTTGCTGGAGGAGACCGGCGATCCGCTGCCCGAACTCCCCGTCTAAAGACGGCACGAGTCGCGGTATTCCGATCATCAAAGTTGCCTACGACCCATCGGGATGTCCCTGCTCTGATAATCGCGAACCCTGGGAAAAGGCAATAAGGCCGTGCGGGACAGCGCCTCATAGGCATTGAATAGAACTACTACACCTGAAAGAGAGCGGGCGGTCCGAACCGTGGTTCGGACCGCCCATGATCTGCCAAAGGCTCGCCGATTAGACGCGAATGCAGGCCGCCCAGTGGCCGGGGGCTTTCTCCTCGAAAGGCGGGTCGACCTCCGAGCAGGCGGCGATGGCGATGGGGCAGCGGGTGTGGAACCGGCAGCCCGACGGCGGGTTGATCGGGCTGGGCACGTCGCCTTGCAGGATGATGCGCTCACGCTTCGATTCGGCGATGGGGTCGGGGATCGGCACAGCGGAGAGCAGCGCCTTCGTGTAGGGGTGCAGCGGGTTCTGGTACAGATCCTGGCGGTCGGCCAGTTCCACGATCTTGCCCAGGTACATCACGGCCACGCGGTCGGAGATGTGGCGCACCACCGACAGGTCGTGGGCGATGAACAGGTAGGTCAGATTGAACTCGGCTTGCAGGTCTTCCATCAGGTTGATGACCTGGGCGCGGATCGACACGTCGAGGGCCGAGATCGGCTCGTCGGCGACGATGAACTTGGGGTTCACGGCCAGGGCGCGAGCGATACCGATGCGCTGGCGCTGGCCGCCGGAGAACTCGTGCGGGTAGCGGTTCACGTAGTAGGCGTTGAGGCCCACGACGCGCAATAGCTCCTGCACCCGCTCCTGGCGGTCCTTGCCCTTCGCCATGCCGTGGACCTGCAACGGCTCGCCGATGATGGAGCCGACGGTCATGCGCGGGTTCAGCGAGGCATAGGGGTCCTGGAAAATCATCTGCATCTGGCGGCGCTGCTGGCGCAGCTGTTCGCCGCTCATCGTCGTCAGGTCTTTGCCCTCAAAGTAGACATGCCCGGCGCTGGGGCGGTAGAGTTGCAGGATGGCGCGGCCCGTGGTCGACTTGCCGCAGCCCGACTCGCCCACCAGGCCCAGCGTTTCGCCGCGCTTCACCGTGAAGTCCAGCCCGTCCACGGCGCGCACTTTGCCGACCTCGCGCTGCAGGATGATGCCGTCCGTGATCGGGAAGTGCATCTTCAGGCCCTCGACGCGCAGGATCGTATCGGCCCCTGGGCCGGTGCCGTTGGTAGAGGGGGCGCCCGCCGCGGTGCTTTGCGCGCTGCGCATCGTGCCGGTGGCGGCGCGGTCCGTCGTCGGTTCGTTAGCTGGCATTCGTCATCACCGCCTCTTTAATATCGGCCCAGCAGGCCGCGGTATGGGCGCCGTCAACCGGGCGCAACAGGGGCCGCTGCTCCAGGCAAACCGGCATATGGAAGCTGCAACGCGGGTAGAAGGGACAGCCCGGCGGCACGTTGACCAGGTCGGGCGGCAGACCGGGGATCGGCTCCAACCGCTCCTTGCGCGCTTCGTCCAGGCGCGGCACCGAGCGGATCAGACCCAGCGTGTAGGGGTGGCGCGGGTCGGCGTAGAGTTGTTCCACGCTGGCCTGCTCAACCAGGTGCCCGGCATACATAACTTGCACCCGGTCGCACATACCGGCCACGACACCGAGGTCGTGGGTGATCATCATCACCGCGGTGCCGAATTCGCGCTTCAGGCGCTTGATCAGGTCCAGGATCTGGGCCTGGATGGTTACGTCGAGCGCGGTGGTCGGCTCGTCGGCGATCAGTAGCTTGGGGTTGCAGCTCAGGGCCATGGCAATCATCACGCGCTGGCGCATCCCGCCGGAGAACTGGTGCGGATAGTCGTCGATGCGGTCAGCCGCCGAGGGAATGCCGACCAGCTTCAACAACTCGATGGTCCGCTTGCGGGCCGCCGCCCGATCCATATCCATATGGAGTTGCAGTGCTTCGCCGATCTGGCGGCTGATGGTCAGCACCGGGTTGAGCGAGGTCATCGGGTCCTGGAAAATCATGGCGATTTCCTTGCCCCGAATCTTGCGCATCTCGTTTTCCGGCATGCCGACCAGATCCTGGCCTTTAAACAGGACCTCGCCGCTGGTGATCTTGCCGGGCGGTTGGGGGATCAGGCCCATAATGGAAAGAGCGGTCACGCTCTTCCCGGAACCACTCTCGCCCACGATCCCCAGAGTTTCTTCCTCATAAAGGTCGAAAGAGACCCCGTTGACGGCATTGACCACGCCGTCCTGGGTGAAGAACTGGGTTTTCAGATCTTTAACTTGCAGTAGCGCCGCCATACGGCCTCCATCTAGTATGAACTCACCGACGAGCCGGGACCCAGGGCCGGAGAGTAATCCAGGGGCCTCAGCCAAAGCCGGCCCCGGCCGTGCCTAATTATCTAGAACGTAGGTCCGCGGCGCGTGATGCGCCCACTTGACCCGGAAAGCGCTTGTTTATCGACGGCTGCGCGGGTCCAGCGCATCGCGCAAGCCGTCGCCAAAGAAGTTAAAGGCAAAGAGCGTAAGCGAGAGCGCGATACTCGGAAACATAATCAGCCAGGGATCGGAGCGCAATTGGTCGCGCCCGCGCGCAATCATGGCGCCCCAACTGGGGATCGGAATGGGCACCCCGATGCCGATAAAGCTCAGGAAGGCTTCGATCAAGATGGCGAAAGGGATGCCGAAGGTCACGGCCACGATGATCGGCCCCAGGGCATTGGGCAATATCTGGGCGAACATGATCCGGCCCGGCTTCACGCCGATGGCCTGAGCGGCTTCCACATACTCTTTCTCTTTGAGCGACAGCACCTGGCTGCGCACCAGGCGGGCCATGGGCGGCCAGAAGGTGAAACCAATGGCCGCGTAGATGTTGAATAAACTGGGACCCAGCGCGGCCAGGATGACCACGGCGAACAGCACGGTGGGGAATGCGTACATGATGTCGGTGATGCGCATCAAGACCATATCGACGCCTTTGCCGTAGTAGCCGGCGATCAGCCCCATCGGGATGCCGATGCACAAGATGATGATCTGGCTGACCAGACCCACGGAGAGCGAAATCCGCGCGCCGTAAACCACCCGGCTGAACTCATCGCGGGACTGCTCGTCGGTGCCAAACAGGTACTGCGCTTTGCCGCCTGGGGCCCAGGCCGGCGGCAAATTAGGAACGACCTTCTTAGTCACGGGGTCGCGGACCGTCTTGTCATAGGGATAGGGAGCAATCACCGGGGCTGCCAGCGCGACCGCGGCCAGCAGCAGGAGTACGATAGCCCCTCCTAGCGCCAGCTTGTTGCGGCGCAGGCGCGACCAGGCATCGCTCCACAGGCTGCGAGCCTTACCCGGCCGCGCGAAATCAATCGCGGTATCGACATCAGAAGCATTTATCACAGCCATCGTATTAAGTCCTCGCTCCGCGGCCTAGCCGCACCCGCGGGTCAATCACGCCGTACATTAGATCCACGACCAGATTGATGATCATGACCAGAGCGGCATAGAAGAGCGTTGTTCCCATAATCATACCATAGTCCAGGGAATCCACGCTCTTGACAAAATACTGGCCGATGCCCGGCACGTTAAAGATCGTCTCGACGACCAGGCTCCCGGTGACGAGGTCGCCAAGCTGGTCGCCCATGACGGTGACGACCGGCAGCAACGCATTGCGCAACGCGTGGCGCAGCAGCACAGCCCGCCCGGCGAGACCCTTGGACCAGGCGGTCCGGATATAATCCTGGTTCAGGACCTCCAACATGCTGGCCCGCGTCAGGCGCATCAAGACCGCCATGGGGCGGATGGCAAGGACCAGCGCGGGGAACAGTAGATCGATGGGGTCGCCCCAGTGGGCGGTCGGCAGGAACGGAAGCCAGAGCACCGTCACCAGGATGAGCAAGGCGCCGAGCACGAAATTGGGGATGGAATAGCCGACCAGCGAGATGGCGCTGACCATGTAATCGACCCAGCTATTCTGACGAACCGCCGCAAAAATACCGAGCGGCACGCCGAGACACACCAGGATCAGAAACGCGCAGAGGCCCAGCAGGAAGGAATTACCCGCGGCGCTCACGATGATATCAGTGACGGGCCGGCCCACCTGGCTGAACGAGGTACCCAGGTCAAGATGCACGACATTCCAAGCAAAGCGCAGAAACTGACCAGGCACGAATCCACTCATCTGCGCCTTCGTGACCGGACCTTCGAGAAACATCAAGACCGACCAGAACAGGAACAGCCCGCCCGTGGTGACGAACAGGTTGCCGGGCAACTGCAAACTGACGCCGCGGCGGCGTAAAAAGATGCCGCCGGCAATTGCCAGGACGGCCAAAACCAGAACGGCAATCCGCCAGACTTCGGCGCCCGCGCCGCCAAAGTTGGGCCAGAGCGGTTCATCAAGGTGATAGGCCGCCATCAGGCGCGCCGTGATGTCGGGATTGCTGTGTTCAGAGGAAAAAGGGCCGCCTTTGGTCAGGTGCATCAGCGTGAAGGTAATCAGCGCGATACCCAGCAAAGACGGGATCATCGCCAACATACGCCGGATCACATATGCAACCATGGCTCTTCCAAATCTGTGTAACTACGCGCCCCCGGCCAGGAGCAAACGTCCTGACCGTTGGGCGCGTAGTGCGTATCAGCGCAACCGAAGGCGCGGCCGCTTACTGGGCGGGCTTCACCATCCGGAACGGATAGACGAACGAGTTGTTCGTGTTGTAGCCGGTCCACTTGGGGCTGACTTCCCAGTAGCGAGTCGCCTGGTACAGCGGCACCATCGGGGCGGCCTTCAACATGATCTCTTCGGCCTGCTGGTAGAGCTTCATGCGCTCGTCCACCTTGGCCGGATCAGCCATGGTGTTGGCCTGTTCGACCAGCTTGTCAAAGTTGGGGTCGCTGAACCCGGGGTCGTTGCCGGTACCGGGGCCGACGCCCTGGATCTGCTTGGAGTCGAACAGGGCATAGAGCCAGTCCTGCGGATCCGGGTAGTCATGGCCCCAGGAGCCATAGAACATGTCATACTGGTGGGCCTGGCGCGCCGTCAGCATGTCCGCCCAGGCCACGCCCTGCACCTTGATGTTGAGGCCCAGGTTCTCCTTGAGCTGTGCCTGGATCTGCTCGGCGACGCGCTGCTCGACATCGCGCTCACGATAGGTGTAGGTCAGGTTTTCCAGCCCCTGGCCGTTCGCGTGGCCCGATTCGGCCAGCAGTTGCTTGGCCTTGTCAGGATCAAACGGATAAGCATCGAAGGCATGGTAACCCGGCTCGCCCTCCGGCAGCAGGGTCGTCACCGGCTGCCCGGCTCCGGCCAGCGCCAGCTTGACCAACTGATCGCGGTCGATGGCCATGGAGATGGCCTGGCGCAGTTTGAGGGCCTTGTCGTCGTTCTGTGGCGAGAACGGGCCGTGCAGCAGGTTCAAGCCAATCCAGACGGTGCGGGCCTGGCCGACGCTGTGCAACTGGCTCTTAAGGGTCGGGTCCGATTGGATGCGGACCAGGTCATCGGGGCTGGGGCCGTCGAGGGCGGCCAGCGTACCCTTTTCAAACTGGCTCTGCGCCGTGGCCGTGTCCTTGATGATCGGGATGAAGACATCGACCGTGGCCTGCGGCCCCCAGTAGTTGGGGTTGCGGACGAGGGTGATCGACTGGTCGTGCTTCCACTCCTTGAGCATGTAAGCACCGGTACCGACACCCGGCTTGGTGATCCAGGCGTCGGGATTGTCCGAACTCGCCGGGACCACTTTCTGGTTCACAATATAGTAGGTCCAGACCGTCAGCTCCGACAGGAAGTAGGCGCTGGGCTGGGTCAGGGTGATCTTGACGGTCTGCGGGTCCGGGGTCTCGATCCCCGTGGCCTCGGTCACTTTCGCCTTGGTCGTATCGGTCGAAACCGCCGAGGCTTCCACTTCCTTAGCGCCCTTGATGTCGTCCATGACGAACAGGTACGGCGCCTTGGGGTTGTTCAGCGCGCGGTTCCAGGAATACTTCACATCGGCGGAGGTAACGGGGTCGCCGTTGGAGAACTTCGCGTCCTTACGGATCTTGAAGGTATACGTGGTGGCGTCAGGGCTAACTTCCGGCAGGCTCTCGGCGAGGGCCGGCTGGATCTTCTGCGTCTCGGGATTGAACTCGACCAGGCTATCATAGACGTTCTGGCCGATATCGATGGACAGGTTCTCCTGCATCAGCGCCGGGTCGAACGTCTCAGGCTCGGCATAAGCGCGCCACGAGAACATATCGCTACTGGGCGTGGTCGCCCCGCCCGTGGCCGGTGTATCGGTCGCTGCCGCGGCCGGGGCCGTCGTGTTGGTGGCCTGCGCGCCGGCGGGCGTATCCGCCGCGGCCGGGGCCGTCGTGTTGGTGGCCGACGCCGCCGGCACTGCCGTGCTGGTCGGGGTCTCCCCGCCGCACGCGGCCAGGAGCATGCTCAGCACCATGAGCAGTGTAGCGAGGCCCATAATCCTCTTCGAAGCCATTCTCTCCTCCTTCATGCCGGTGTATTCTACACCGCACTGGTAAACCTGGGGCCGTCCACAGCCCGAGCGGACAGCAACACCCTCCCACCGGACCCGAACCAGGCGACCTGTATCTCGTGACGATCCATAAATCGCCTGCGGGCTGTTGCCATGCGGGGATGTTGTTGCATTATAGCAGATCAAGAGGGCGTGTCAAGCCCTCCTGATCGGGCCACGATGCTCTAAAATACACAAATTCCCTGCCCGTGGTTCAGAACTGCGATCCAAAGCCGGATGCAGCAAATCGGAACACGGGAACGTAGATTCGCCGCCGCGCCGGGGAAGGTGGTCGCAAGCGTTTATGGCAGCCCTTAAGAACGACCAGTCTCCTAATACGCATGGGGACTTTGTGGAAACACCGTCCCCATACGAGGACTCGCAGTCGGCTTTTGCAGCACTCGCTGGTGCTTAACAGCAATTCGCCAACAGCGCCCCTTACCCTGATCCTCATGTGGTGGGTACTGCCTGGGCTAGTGGCTGCGCACTTGCGCGATCACCTGCTGCACTGCGTCGATCACCAGCGCGGGCTGGTCCCAGTGGATGGCGTGCCGGCTCCCTTGGGCGATGATCAGGCGGCCCGCCGTGCTGAGCGCGGCCATCCGCTGCTGGGCTTCCGGCCAGAACGGGAGGTGCGTCATGCTCGCCTCGGCAGCCAGGACGATCAGCGGGCGATCGCCCAGCAGCGGGGCGGCCTGAAGCACGCCGTCGTCCGTGGCGCGCTCGATCCCCTCGGCCGTCGTGGCCGCAATCGCCTGAGGCTGCGAGGCGAGCAGGGCCATCGCGGTGCGTGTCGCATCGGGCAGCGACGACGGGATTCCGAGCAGGTTTGCGCCAAAGAGGCGGGCGATCCCCAACCGGCGGGCCACCGCAAACTGCCCCCCCTGCGCCTGCAAGGCCTGCGGGAAGTCGCCGGCCTCTGCGGCTGAGATGTGCCCGTCCACATACTCACTCCGGGTGTCCACCAGTACCAGCCCGACGACCTCCTCGGGGTGCTGGAGCGCAAACATGCGCACATTCTTGCCCGCCAGGGAGTGGCCCACCAGCACGTAGGGGCCGGGAATGCCCGCCTTGGTGAGTAGCGTGTGCAGTTCGCGGGCAATCTGGCCCGGGGTGCGCGGCGCCGGGCCGGGGTCGCTCCAGCCCATGCCGGCCCGGTCATACGCACAGACGCGGGTAGTGGTGCTCAGGGCGGGCTGGACCAGGCTCCAGTCGAGCGACGCGCCGCCGAGCCCGGCATCGAGCACCACGGTCGGACTGCCGGTGCCGACACACTGGATATGCAGCCGATAGCCGCCCACATCCACGAGTTGACCGGGCGCTGGATACCGCTGCGCATCCCCGGAGGCCGCGATCGCCTCGTAGCCGGCCCCGACCAGCGCCAGGCCCAGGATGCCGCCGACCAGCACCGCCAGGGTGCGGGCGATCCCGCGCAGCACCCGGCGGCCGATGCGCCAGGTGGGGGAGGAGGGGTGTACCGTTTTCGGCATCGTTGCCATTGTGTGTTCCTCCTATGGGTCTGTAAATCAATAAGATCCCGCAACGCTAGGCGGCGCCGGTCAGTTGGGCGGCTACCGTGCGCGGGTAGAAGGTGTAATTGCATTGGGACACACCGCATGGCCCTGCACATTCAAGCGGTTCATCGCGGCATCCGGCACCTTGATCCCCTTCACATAGGGCGTGGGCACCAACTCAGCGCGCACCCACCGCCCCGTACTGGTCTGCGTTTGCCGCAGATACTCCAACATAATCGCAAACGTCCGCAACGGACAGCCCGCCCGCGTCTTGCTAATTTCGCTGAATAGCCGGTGCTCGATCGGGTTCCACTTCGACGTCCCCGGTGGGTAGTGGCAGACCGTGACCTCCCACCCAAAGCGATCCGCCACCTGCTGCTGCAACGCCGCCTTCCCGCGACCGGGCGCGATTGCTCCCCCGCCATCGGCTTCGATCCGCAGTTGGCTGGCCTGGGGGTAGGCCAGTCGCAACTCGCTCGCACACCAGGCGGCGATCGCGTCCACCGCGAATTGCGGCGTGTCGGCCGACGGCCTCACATAGACCGTGCCCGCATTGCGCGTCAGGTCATAGATCCCATACGGCACGGCCCGCCCCGCCGCACTCTCGAAGTCATGGACATCGACCACTTCTGCCGCTTGGCCCCAGGTGCGGCCGGGGTTCTTGAAGTTGCCGATCAACTCCTTCTTCTTGGTGTCCACGCTGATCACCGGCTAGCCAGCGGCCAAGTGGCGGGCTTGCTCGGCGGCGATAGGGCGAAACTGCTCATCGCGCTGCGGGTCCACCCCGCCGCCCACTTGCTTGCGATTACCGCGCAGCCGATACCCGGCCGCCCGCAACAACCGACTGATCACGGGCAGACTAACCGCATGCCCTCGTGCCGCCAGAGCGGCTTGCAGATCGCATAAGCGGCAGTTCAACCACTTGGTACTCGTCATCGGATCCCCGGCCGTGTGGGGCTATACCAGGTCCTGCAACACGGTGCTCAAGGCGGATCTTTTTTTCAGCGGGCTGGCGACCGCCGCCCGGCCGCCGCTGGCGGGGTGGCACAAGGGCGGGCAACCCGGCCGCCAGTTCGGCGCGCCCGCGGGCGATGGTCTTTGGATCGAGGCCGGTAATGAGAGCCAACGGGCGATCACTAGGACCGTCGGGGGCCTGAGAGAGCATCCCGGCGTACCAGCGGCGCTGAGGTTCCGTCAACCGACTGAGAAACAGATTGATTTGGGCGTGTTGGTGGGCGATAGCCGCGTCCGTGCCGGCTTGGCACACCGCCCACTCGCAGGGATGAATGGGTGGCAGATCGGGCGTCATGGTGACCCGCCGCGCAGCATACGGCCAGTATACCCGATCTGCCGGAAGTTATTGATTTACAGACCCTAAGTTAAGTACCAGTTCTTTATATAAAGAAGCATAGCACGCTCTCTGACTAGCGTCAATAGTGAATGGTCTGGCCTCCGTTCATAAATGCACCGCGAAGGAACGAAGGACGCGAAGATTATTGATATAAGGGTTGTTCTTCGCGTCCTTCGTTCCTTCGCGGTGCAAAATAAGCGTGTATGAACGGATGTCAGTGAATGGTCCGATCATCGACGCTATATTTGACATCGAAAGAGCAAACGGGTCACCAAGGACATGGTACGACCGAATGGGGTCACAATAATGATACCGCCGGCAAAGTTGCGCTGATGTGCCTGAACGGTGCTGCCCCGCCCCTCCTGGCACACCTGAATTCCGAATGATTGGGCATAATACGAGTTTGTTGGCTATAAATTCGTTGAATCCTGACTATGCGAAGAGATTCCTCTCCTCATGACCAAAGTTTTCTACAAACGCTTCTGTTGATTAATTCCCTGGCGGTCCGTGGGACAAGGCTACATTTTTGAATACAAGTGTGGTTGGCACATTAACCAACAGAGTCCGTCGTGGCGAGGTCTGTTTATGGCAGGCACCGGGTGGCTATGGGGCCGGGGCGGAGCCGAGATGCAACCGGCTCCGCCCGGAAACCGCCCGGTGGGGGTAGCTAGTGGATGAAGCCGCGGTGGCGGGTGATGTCCACGCCCAGCAGGCCCAAAAGCACTTCGCTCGGCGTGCCGGCGTACTCGGGGTGGTATTCAAAGCGGTTGCGCTCGAAGTATTGCACCGTATAGCCGTTCTCCGCGAACTCCTCGGAGATGGGATAGCCGAAGATCGCCAGTCCGCCATGCGCGCGCCAGTAGGCCAGGAACGCGCCGCCCAGCATGTGCCCGGTCTCCGGAAAGTACACATGATTGGCGTCACCGATGGTGGCAAACGGCGGGTCGAACGTGCGGCCCACGGTCACGGCCCGGCCCAGCAGGCCGAGCAGCACCTCGTTGATCGTGCCGGCGTACTCCGGGTGATATTCAAAGCGGTTGCGCTCGAAATATTGCACACGATACGGCTTGCCGTCGGTTTCCGAAATCTCGACAAACTCTTCGGACAGCGGGTAGCCGAAGACGGGCAGGCCGCCGTGCTGCTGCCAGTAGGCCAGAAACACGCCGCGTAGCGTGTGCTGAACCGGCCCGAAGTAGGCCACGCCGGACCGGGCGGGATCGGCGGCGGGGGCAAACGCGGTGGCCGGGTCGGGGGCGGGCGCGTCGGCGGGCGGCGCCACCGGCGGCGACCCACCGGCGCCCAAGTCGAAGTTGATCACCCGCACGGTACCCGGCTGCCCATCCACGCTGAGCGAGACCGGCGCGGGCACGGTCAGGCCGTTGCGCCCGTTGAGGCCCACGGTGTAGTCGCCCGCGGGCAGGTTGTCGAAGTGATAGAAGCCCAGGTTATCGGTCGAGCCGTAGCGCCAATCGCGCACGCCGTTGCCCACTTGCAGATAGACCTGCACCTGGTCCAGGGGGACGCCGCTGATGGTGCCCTCGATCCGTGCTCCCGTGACCGGCCCCGGCGGAATGGGGGGCGCGCCCGGTTGGGTGGCCGTGTCGATGCTGAGCGGCGTCGAGGTCAGCGCGTTGCTCTGCGCGCCCAGGGCGAAGAACATGCCGGTACCGGGAGTTAGATCGGCGGGCACCGTCACCGCTTGCTTGAAACTGCCGTCCGGCTCCACCTGGGCGGTGCCCAGTTCGTGGTTGCGCCCCTCGGGGCCGGTCATGCGCAAGCCTACGGCTTCGCCGGGCAGGTAGCCCCGTCCGTTGGCCGTAACCGTGCCGCCGGGTAAAGCGTGCGCCGGGTTCAGGGTCAGGGAGAGGAGGGCCGGCGTGGCGGTGGGTGGGGGCGGCGCAGGCACGGAGGTTGGGGTCTCCGCCGGGGCGGCGGTGGGCGACGGCGGTGTGCCCGCCGCGCCCGTGGCAAGCTGCAACGAGCGCAGAATATTGAGGCGGCCCGCGCCGTAGTGCGGGTCCCAGCCCTGCGGTCCCAGGTCGTCGGCACCGTCTTCCAGCAAGCGCTGGAGGTCATCGGGGGTGAGGTCGGGGCGCGCGGCCAGAAGCAGTGCCGCCGCGCCGGTCACGAGCGGCGCGGCGGACGAGGTGCCGCTGGCCCAGGTATAGCCGGCCCGGCCCTGGCCCCAGCCGGTGCTGAGGATGTTGACGCCGGGCGCGGCCAGGTCCACAAACGGGCCATAGGATGAGAACGGCGCGCTCTTATCCTGCTCGTCGGTAGCGCTCACGGCGACCACTTCGTCGAAGCCCGCCGGGTAACGCGGCGCGCCGTCGGGCGTGTTGCCTGCCGAGGCGACGACCAGCACGCCGTGGTCGCGGGCATAACGCACCGCCTCCTGCATAGAGGACGAGGGATACTCGATCCCGGCGCTGATGTTGATGAGTTTGGCGCCGTGGTCCACGGCGAAATGGATGCCGCGCGAGAAGTCGCCGACATTGCCCGCACCGTCTTTATCGAGGATCTTGACCGGCATGATGCGGGTGGCCCAGGCCACGCCCGCCACGCCGATGTTGTTGTTGCTGAGCGCGCCGACCAGCCCGGCGGTGTAGGTGCCGTGCCCGTTGTCGTCGGCGGTGGTCGTGGTATCAGCTACGAAGTTGTAACCGGGCACCAGCTTGCCCACCAGGTCGGGGTGGTTGGGGGCGATGCCGGTATCGATCATCGCCACGACGACATCGGGGCTGCCCGTGGTGATATCCCAGGCGGCGGGCGCCCCCACCTGGTTCAAGGCCCACTGGCGGGCAAAGAGCGGGTCGCTGGGCACAAAGGCGGCATGCAGCCGGTAATCCGGCTCGGCGTAGACCACGCCGGGCAGCGCGGCCAGGGCGCGCGCCGCCCCCGCCACATCGAAGCCGGGCTGATCGGCATGGAGCCGGTAGAGGCCACTGGCGGCATCCAGAACCTCGACACGGCCCAGGCTCCAGTCCGCGAGGACCGGGCGTAGGGCCGCGCCGCCGGCCAGGATCGCGCCCGCGCCGTCGAGGCGCAGGCGCTGATCAGGAGCCAGTTGAACGAGGATCTGGCCCGCTTGCCAGTCGGCGGGCCGCGCGGGCGGCGGGGCGGGACGCGGCTTGGCGACCACGCGGCGGTGCGGCGGGGTGGCGGGGCCGGCCATCCCCGGCGCGGGCGCCAGGCTGAGTACGCAGCCGAGCAACAGGAGCACAAGGGCCGGCAAACGCACAGCCGGGTGACGGGCGAGCGAAGAGGTGCGGTATGTGGGCGACATAGGCGGTCCTGGGCAGAAACGAAGGGCGCGCCGGCCAACTGGGCACCCGCAACGATAGGTCTATTATACCAGTTATTGGTACAACGCATAACCATCCGGCAGGGTGCAAAGATTTTGCCGCAGCACGGACCAGCCATCTCGCGCCGGATATCCGTTCATTTGCACCGCAGAGGCGCAGAGAGCGCAGAGATCATTGTAATTAGTTCTATTTACGACCCGGTTGTCTGCGGATAGAGGCGCCGCCCTGCTATGTCGCGCGCCCCTGATGGGTGGATCCGTCTGGTTCGTGGCGCTGTCGTCTTAGAATCTCTGCGGCCTCTGCGCCTCTGCGGTGCCGATCCGGCGTAGGAACGGATGGCGGGCCACGCAGGTTGACTCGATACGCGGGCGTCCCTTATACTTATGCCCAATAGGGCGGCTCCGGCCTCTTGCGAGCCGCCGCTTTTGTTCGCGCCGCTGATGCTGCGCATCCGAAGGAGCCTCGCGTATGAACGATACCCGCAGCAAAGCCGCGCTCAGCCTGGTCGCGGTGGTCGCGCTGCTCTTTGCCTTTGGCCTCGGCGCCTTCAGCAGTTATGTCTTCACCGAACCCAGCCGGGCGGGCAGCTTTCCCGACACCGACAGCGGGGGCACCGTCCCGCGCGTGCCGACCGCCCCGACTCCCGGCGCCACCCCAGGCGGGGGAACCGCGCAGGATCTGAACGCGCAGATGCAGACCTTCTACGAGATTGTCGATCTGCTGCAAAAAGAGTCTTACTACCGGCCCACCGACAGCCAGAAGCTGGTCTATGGCGCCACTGAAGGCATGATGAAGGCGGTGGGCGACGAGTACACGCGCTTCCTGACGCCGGAGGAAAATGCCATCGAGAACGCCCAACTCCAGGGCGAGAGCTTCGGCGGTATCGGCGTCTACTTTAAAGAAGTCGATAACCTGCCGACCATTGTCGGCATCATCCCCAATACCCCGGCGGCGAAGGCCGGGCTACGGCCTAAAGATGTGATCCTGAAAGTGGATGGCCGGGACATCACCACGCTGACCCTGGACGATATTCGCCCGCTGATTCGCGGCAAAGAGGGCACCCAGGTCCGCCTGACTATCCTGCGTGGCAAGGACGCGCCGTTCGACGTGGACGTGACCCGCGCGATCATCGACGTGCCGCTGGTCTCCACTACGATCCGGCCCGACGGCGTGGCCGTCTTTGCGGTCAGCAGCTTCGGCGATAAGACCAACAGCGATCTCGACGCCGGCATCCGCGAAGCGAAGAGCAAAGGCGCCAAAGCGGTGATCCTCGATCTGCGCAACAACGGCGGCGGCCTGGTGGATCAGGCGCAACAGATGATCGGGCACTTTGTCTCGTCCACCGTGGGCAAGAAGTACGACGACACGGCGCTGTACGAGTCCTTCGCCAGCGACGGCAGCCAGGACCGTGCCGTGCCGATCATCCGCCAGGGCGAGACCGTGTATGACCTGCCGGTAGTCGTTCTGATGAACGGCGGCACGGCCAGCGCGTCCGAGATCGTGGCCGGCGCCCTGTCCGACTACGGGCGGGCCACGTTGATGGGCGAGCAGAGCTTTGGCAAGGGTTCCGTGCAGAGTGTCCACACCTTCTCGGACGGCTCCAGCGCGCGCATTACCATTGCCCACTGGCTGACGCCCAAGAAGCAGGACATCAACCCGCACCCGACCGCGACCCCGAACTCCAGCGCCACGCCCACGCCGCTGCCCACGTTCACGCCGACGCCCATTGGCGGCCCGGCCACGCCGGTGCCGGGGGTGACGCTCACACCGACGCCGTTCCCGGTGGACCGCAGCCGCGGCATCGCGCCCGATATCGAGGTGGCGCCGCCGACGTCGGAGGACTACGCCGCCGACCGCGACCCGCAGTTGGAGCGCGCCGCGCAGTTCCTGCTCACCGGCAAGTAGAGCCGGGTCACAGACGGCCATGCGCGGGGCGGACCTATGTGTCCGCCCCCGCGCCGCCATAGGGGCGAGCCTCCGTGCCCGCTCTGTCCTCCGAAAGAAACCACGTAATGCAAGGTAGCGAGCATTGACAACCCGTAATTCGCGCCCCCGGACCCTGCTCAGCCTGGGCGCTGTCGCGGCCCTGGTCCTGGCTTTCGCCCTCGGCGTGCTGGCCCGTTCCGCCCTGCCCGCGCCCGCCCCGGCCGGCCCCGTGGCCGCCAAGGTCGCCGGCCCGGCCCCCGCCGCCACGGCCCAGGCCGGCCTGGCGGCGCAGATGCAGACCTTCTATGAGATTGCTTCCCTGCTGCAAAAAGAGTCGTATTACCACCCCACCGATACGCAGAAACTGGTCTATGGCGCCAACCAGGGGCTGATGGCGGCCATCGGCGATCCCTACACCCGGTATGAGACGCCCCAGCGCAGCGCCATCAGCCGGCAAGACCTGGAAGGCAGTTACGGCGGTATCGGCGTCTACTTCCACTCCGTCGACAAACGACCCACCGTCACGGACCCGATCCCCGACACCCCCGCGGCGAAAGCCGGCATGCTCAGCGGCGACATCATCGCCCGCGTGGACGGCCACGACACGACGGGCCTGTCGGACGACGAGGTGATTGCCCTGATTCGGGGCAAAGAAGGCACCCATGTGCGGCTGACCATCATCCGCGGCAGCCGGGCGCCCTTCGACCTCGACCTGGTGCGCGCCGTGATCGCCATTCCGCTGGTCGAAACCAAGATCCGCCCCGACGGCGTGGCAATCATCGCCGTCAGCAGCTTCGGCGGCACGACCACGGCGCAACTGGACGCGGGCATCCGCCAGGCGCAGGGGGCGGGCGCGAAAGCGGTGATCCTCGATCTGCGTAACGACGGCGGCGGCCTGGTCACGGTGGCTCAGCAGATGATCGGGCGCTTCGTGCCGCCAGAGGCGGGCAAGCGCTACAACGATACGGCGCTCTACTACTCGCGCGCCCGCGACGGCTCGAACGACGAGGCCGTGCCGATCATCCGCGACAAGGACGGCGCGACGGCCTATGACCTGCCCATGGTGGTCTTGATCAACGGCAGCACGGCCAGCGCCGCCGAGATCGTGGCCGGGGCGCTCGCGGATTACGGGCGGGCCACGCTCATCGGCACGCAGACCTTCGGCAAGGGGTCGATGCAGTACATCCACAACCTCGCCGACGGCTCCAGCGCGCGCATCACGGCGGCGCACTGGCTGACGCCCAGCAAGCACGACATCAACCCGCGGCCCACGCCCACCGTCGATCCCCAAGCGCCGCCCAGCGCGCTGCCCACCCTAACCACCATCCCCGCCGGTGCGTCCGGCACGCCCGCACCCACCGCCGTCCCCACGGTGGTTCCCGACCGGGGCATCACGCCCGGCATCGTCGTGCCACGCACCAACGACGACGTAGCCCAGCAGCGCGACCCGCAACTGGATCGCGCCGTGCAGTACGTCCTCACCGGCAAGTAGCCTATGGGACCCAGCGCATACCAGAAGGGCGGCGACTCCGTCAGGCGCCGCCCTTCGTATTCATATCCAGATGTGCTGCCAGGGTGTATCTACGGTGCGTGGCGGGTGGGCACCGCGGGTTGGGCGATGGCGTCGGCGAAAAGGGCTTGCCACTCGGCGTCGCTCAGGGCGCGCTGCTTGTGGAAGATCCAGATGGGCGGGTGCGAGAACTCGATGAACGAGGGGTCGATCCAGGCAACATCGTCGCGCAGTTGGAGGCCGAGCACGCTGGGGTAGGACGTGGCGGTGTAGACCGGCGTGAAGCCGAGCCGCCCCTGGAACAGCAGGTCGTAGTAGCGAATCTGCACCGGGTAGCGCCAGGGCAGGTGCGGGGCGATGCGCGCGGCCTGGCTGGCGTCGATGATCAGGTAGTCAACGCTGTTCAGCCAGGCGCGCAGCACGGCGGCGGCAGCCGGGCTGGATTGGTCGGCCAGGGGATCGAAGCGCATGAGCTGATACTCGCGAGCGGGCACGACATGACCGGGCAGCGGCAGCGGCATCACGTTCGCCGTCACTTCGATGCCCAGCGGCGTGCGGTACGGCACATGGTCGTAGATCCAGCGCGACGCCTGCACCTGCGGGTGCGGACTTTGGAACGTGGCGCTGACCGCTAGGGCGCCTAACCCCGCCGACAAGAGGAGTACACCGAGGACAAGGCCCCCGCGCAGGGTCCAACCGCCCCCCGCCCGCCAATCCGCCAGGCGCAACGCCAGGGCGCTCGCCAGGAGGCAGAGGTAGGGCACGACCGGCAGCAGGTAGCGCACCCATTGCGTCTCAGCAAAGGCGATAGAGGCGAAATAGGCCAGGCCGCCCAGCAGCAGCAACCCCTCGGCCACCCGGCGCCCGCGCCAGGCGC
>JAICKM010000418.1 GCA_025927935.1 Chloroflexia bacterium
ACTTCCGGGTCGCTCGCCGCGCGGGCGGCCAGGGTGCCCTGCACGTCATAGGCCAGGGCGTCGGCGGCGGGGGCGGCGCGGGTGTAGGTGCCGTCGGGGTTAAGGATGCGTGCCTTGGCCGTGTCGCGCAGGTAGGCTTCCAGCACGTCGGTCAGGATGTGGGTGCGCATCTGCTCGTCTTCGATGGGGAAGAGCGTCTCGACGCGATGGTCCAGGTTGCGCGTCATCAGGTCGGCGCTGCCCATGAACAGTTCTTCCTTGCCCGCGTTGTGGAAATAGTAGAGCCGGCTGTGCTCCAGGAAGCGCCCGACGATGCTGACCACGCGGATGTTCTCGCTGAGACCGGGCACGCCGGGGCGCAAGCAGCAGACACCGCGCACGATGAGGTCGATCTGGACGCCGTGCTGCGACGCGCGATAGAGCGCCTCGATGAAAGCCGGGTCCACCAGGCTGTTCATCTTGAAGATCAGCCGGCCCGTGCCGCCCTCGCGGTGGCGCTGGATCTCGCGCCCGATGAGGGCGAGCAGGCCGCTGCGCAGCGTCACCGGGGCCACCAGCAGCTTGCGATAGCGGGTCTGTTTGGAGTAGCCGGTCAGATAGTTGAACAACTCGGAGACATCGGCGCCGAAGTCGGGCCGGCAGGTGAGCAGGCCCATATCGGTGTAGGCGCGCGCCGTGCCCGCGTTATAATTGCCCGTGCCCAGGTGGACATAGCGGCGGATGCCCTCGCCTTCTTTCCGCACGACTAAGGCCACTTTGCAGTGCGTCTTCAGCCCGATGAGGCCATAGGTGACATGGACTCCGGCCTGCTCCAACTGCCGCGCCCACTCGATGTTGTTCTCCTCGTCGAAGCGGGCTTTCAACTCGACCAGCACGGCGACCTGCTTGCCCGCCTCCGCCGCCTTGAGCAGCGCCCCGACGATGGGCGAATGGCTGCCCACCCGGTACAGCGTCTGCTTGATCGCCAGCACATTCGGGTCGGTGGCCGCGGTGCGGATAAAGTCGACCACCGGGTTGAACGAGTCGAAGGGGTGGTGCAGCAGGATATCGCCCTGCTGGATGGCATAGAAGATGTCGGACCCCGGATGCAGCACGGGCGGGATGCGCGGGGTAAACGGCGGATCCTTAAGGTCGGGCCGGTTGAGGCGGGTCAGTTCGGCCAGGTCGCTGAGGCCCAGCGGACCGGGCAGGGTGTAGATGTCGGCCTCGGTCAGTTCCAGGTTCTCGGCCAGCAGGGCGCGGATCTGCGGCGGCATATCGGGCTGGACCAGCAGGGCCACCGTGGACCCGAACCGCCGCCGCGACAGGCTCCGTTCGACGGTCACGAGCAAGTCGTCGGCTTCCAGTTCCTGGATCTCCAGGTCGGCGTCGCGGATCACGCGGAAGGCGTGGATTTCGAGCAGGCGCATCTGCGGGAAAAGCGCCTCCAGGTTGGCGGCCAGCAACTGGTCGAGCCAGACATAGACGGCGGGCAGCGCGCGCCCGTCAAGGCCGTCGTTGCTGGGCAGCGGCACCAGGCGGGGCAGCACGCTGGGCACCTTGACCCGCGCGAAATAGCGCCGCCCCTCCGGGTCCTCCAACTCGACGGCCAGGTTCAGGCTCAGGTTGGAGATGTGCGGGAACGGGTGCCCGGTATCCACGGCCAGTGGCGTCGTGACGGGGAAGACCATGCGGTCGAAATAGTCACACAGTTCGTTCTGCTGCGCCTCGGTCAGCGTGGCATAATCGGCGATGACGATGCCCGCCTCGGCCAGCGCGGGCAGCAAGTGGTTCTGGAACAGGTCGTGTTGGAGCGGAATCAGCGGGATGAGCGCCTGGCGGATGGCGGCCACTTCCTCGGCGGGCGTCATGCCGTCGGGGCTTTTCTCGATCACGCCGGCCTGCACCTGCTCACGAATCCCGGAGACGCGCACCATGAAGAACTCGTCGAGGTTGGCCTGCAAGATGGCGAACAGCTTCACGCGCTCCAGCAAAGGGTTGCGCTCGTCGGCAGCCTCTTCCAGCAGGCGTTTCTGATACTCGATCAGGCTCAGTTCGCGGTTGATGTACATGCCGGCGTCGAGGGTCGGCTGCTGAAAGACGAGGGCGGGCGCGGCCTCCTCCGTCTTGATGTCCTCTACGGCCATAGTAGCTCACCTCTTTCATTTACGCCGGAGCGCGCCAGTTGCAGGATCGCGCCCTCCCGCACGCCGGTTGGTACCACCCGGAGCGGCGGGGCATGATAGCCGCGCCAGACTTCGCGCAAGGCGAGCAGGGCCGGGAGCAGCATCCGCGCCCGGTCCGCCGGCATGTCCGCGTTCGCCACCAGCCGCGCGGCGGGTTGCCCGCGCAGGCGGGCCAGGGCCGCTTCCAGCGCATCGCCGGGGAGCGGGCGGGCGGGATCCCAGTCCAGCAAGGCGGGCAGCCGGCGCAAGGTGCCGCCCGTGCCCAGTAGCGCGGTCATATCCTTATTACGCAACGGCAGCGCGGGCGGGATCACTTCGGCCAGGTAGGCCGCCAGCCGGGCCTCGTCCGCGGCGCTTGGTGGATCATCCGGCAGAAACCGGGCCACCAGGCGCGCGCCGCCCAGCGGCAGCGAGACGCTACCCCGGATCGCGGCGCCCTCGCCCACGATGACTTGCAGGCTACCCCCGCCGATGTCGACCACGGCGCGCAGACCCGCGCCCGCCGCCGCTACCGCCCCCTGATAGCCCAGCGCAGCCTCCACATCGGGCGGCAGCAGGTAGACCGGCAGCCCGGTGGCCGCCGTTACGGCGCTCAGCACAACGGCGCCGTTCGTGGCGGCGCGCATCGCCTCCGTGGCGAAGCAGTACAGCCTCGCCGCGCCCGCTGCCGTCGCCGCATCCTGGAAGGCGCACAGCGTGGCGATCAGTTCGTTCACTTTGGCCGGGCCGATCTCCCCGCCGCGATCCACCTCGCCGCCCAGACGCAGATTGGCCGTCTGATCGACCAGCGGCGCCAGCGCGCACCCATCCGAGCGCGCGACCAGCAAGTGTACTGTGTTGCTGCCGATATCCACAACCGCCCAGCTCTGTGCCACGCCCATCCTCCCCGCCGCTCTCTACAATCCATCATAGCACACGCTGTGCCCGCCCGCCAGATGTGTCTCCCGGCGGCTGGGCCGGGCGGGGTGCCGTGCCCAATCTGCCGGCACGGCACCATCGTGTGTGTTGGGTTGACGAAGAATAACTATTGATGCTTGACTTTCTGACAGTTCGGTGATAAAATACGCTCTATATAAAACTCCTCATAGTTTGTCCCTCTATTCCCATCGCCAGGTAGGAGGCGATTATATCCGCGGCGGCCTGGATAAAGGAGGCGCACTATGGGTCACCGCGCATAAATCCCCGCGATTTACCGGCCCAACTACCGCACACCGTTCGCGCGTTTTGCCCTCCCGGCATGGTTCGCATGGGGGCGCTCTTTCCTTGTGTCTTGCGCCTGCCGTCGGGGGTCTTGTCCGTCGCCCACCAAAGGAGTTCCACGATGTTTGCGCATACCACACTGGGGGCACTCAACTGGGGCGCGTTCGCTCGGGGTCTGGCTGTGTTCAGTATCGGGATGAGTCTGATGGGCGTGCTGGCCGTGCCCGCGGCCAGCCTCCCGAATCGCGTTGTGCCGGCGAACCCGGTCCAGGGTCGCCCCGCCCCGGAGGGCGACTTCCAGCAAGGCGTCCTGCCGCAGCCGATCCCCACCGGCCCGGCGGGCATCACGTTCCACGCCGCCGGCCCCGCCGAAGGTGGCGGGTTCTCGGCCTATCTCGCCGGCGATATCACCAGCGTTGCCCTGAAGGTCTGGCGCTTCAACGGCGGTGCCGCTGACCAACCCCTGCGGCAAACGGCGCTGTTTTACGTCAGCTACAGCGACCTAACCCACACCTACAACTGCGCCTATGGCCGGATCCCTGACGAGGACCTGAGCGGCACGGGCGCCGGACCGCTTCACCTGCGCACGGACACCAACAAGAACCAGGAGCCGGGTTTTTATCGCTGCGGCCCCGGTGGCGTGATTGACGTGCTGCTCCAGGGCGACCAGATGATGCAGCACCGCGACAGCGGTGACGCGCAAAACGCGTATGGCAATATCGTATACCGCACGGTGCAGCAAGCCACCGAATGGTCGGCGCTCGCCAGCGGCAGCGTGTACGGCATGGCGATTCCCGGCACCGCGGGCGAGTTGGAGCACGCGCACCACGTCGATCTCACCATCGAGCGCACCTACTGCCCGCCCCCGTGCCAGTAGCGCGGGCGTCCCTACCCTCTAGCCTCAACAAACAAATATCAGTTCGCGTCGTCGGAAGGGGTTTGTGTATGGTACAATGAACCCAACCAGGCAATGATCCCGTTGCAGTAAGGAACAAACCAATACAAGTGCTGTGGTGTTGGCGGTGCCAGGAAGACGTGCCTATGCTCGATGAGGCAGAGTTTGCGCGGATTGACCAAGTCTACCGCGAGTGTACCGCCGCCGTCCAACAGTACCGCCAGGACCACAGCGCGCCGTTGTCGCAAACGCCCGTCGATGGTCTGTTCCGCCCCGTGCGCCAGGAATATGTGCGCCTGACCGGGCGGACAAGTGATCATCAGGACGAGATTCTGCGTCACCGCATCGCTCTCTACGGGCCGTCCTGTCACGTCTGCGGCAAACCGCTCCGCACGCCCGCAGCCCGCGTCTGCGCGGCCTGCGGTTCGTCCCGCGCCGATCCGCCGGAAACGCCTGAGCAAGAAGCCGCCCGGATGCTCGAACAGATCGGATGGAACGCCGCGTCCTTGAAGCAGATCGAGGTTTACGCACGAATGAAGCCCGCGGCTAAGATCGAGCAGATGTTCCGCCTGCGCCGGGCGCAGATGGACGCCATGATCGCGCGCATCCGCAAAGAGCAGCCGGATCTTTCGCGCGAGGAATTGGCCGCTATCGTGCAGGAACGCCTGCGCTGGGCACGCGACGAGGATGCGTGATCGGGAGACCCGGCCCGCACGAACTCACCGGCCCGCCCGCCTGCTATGCGGCGCCCTGCTGCTCCTGCTGAACGGCTGCCTGGCCGACCCGCCTACGCCGGTGCCCGGCCCCGCCACCCCGGCACCGCCCGCGCCCACCGCGCCCGCCGTCTTCACGCCCCCCGCCGCCGGACAAGTGCTCATCGGCACCTGGGCCAGCGGAGATTTTCGCCTGACGGCCAACCGTTTTGGGGCGGCAATGGCTTTCCGGTGCGCTGAGGGCGGCCTGAAGCAGCCGTTGCAGGTGGATGCACAGGGGCGCTTTGACGTGACGGGCGAGTATGCCTGGAAGCCCGGCGAACCCATGCCGACGTATCCGGTAGTGAACCCGGCGCGCTACCAGGGGCAGATCATCAGCTCAACGATGCTGCTGACCATAACCATCTCGTACACAGAGCCGGATACCATCACCTACCGGCTCCCGTTTGTCTCGGCGGAACCCACCTACGTCCCGCCGAGTCCCTGCGCGTAGGGGCCAGCGGGCAAAGGCATCTCTGAGCGGCGCGCAGTAGTCTGTCACAGTGTTTTGTCACTCTGAGCGCAGCGAAGAGTCTCGTCTCGTTTGGGTACAAGACGGAGATTCTTCGCTGCGCTCAGAATGACAAATACCGCTGGAAACAGCGCTCAGTCGAGCGCACCCAGCGCGAGATCGACCGGCGTGTCCAGGAAGGCGGCGAGGCGGGCGGCTTCCGCCCCGACTTGCGCCTCCTGCGTGCGAGTGAGCGGGACGAGCGGTTCCACGCGCACGGTGAGGCGCTTGCCCTGGGGGCGGCGCTCCCAGAGGCCGGCGACCACGCCGTCGATCAGCAGTACCGGCAGGCCGGTGGCGCCCTCGAACTTGCCGCGCCCGTGGGTCGCTGCGCGGGCACGAACGGCGGGCGGCACCACCCGCTCGCGCGGGCCGCAGCCGAGGACGTAGCAATCGTACTGCGGCTGCAGGCGCACCACGCCGGTCTCCGGCGCGGGCACGTCCGGCGCGGCGGCATCGGCGGCCAGCATCCAGGCGCGGCGCCCGGCGAAGCTGACCTCCACCACGGCGGCGCCGAGCGACTCCAGCACGCCACGCGCCGCGTCGGGCTTGAGCGCGAACCAGTGGCCGAACTCGGCGGGCGTGGCCGGAGCGTAGGCCGCGAGGTAGCGGCGGCAGACCTCGCGCAGCGCCGCGGCGGGATCGACCTCGCGCCAGCCACCGATCCACTGGTCGGCGCGGACGAAGGTGACTTTGCTGCCCTGGCTGGGACCGAAGCAGAGCCGCCCGGCGAAGGCGGCGGGGGCCAGCAACTCGCCCCAGGCGGAGTTGAGCGGCTGCTCGGCCCAGGCGCCCGCGCGCCGCGCCACCTCCGCGGCCAGTTCGGCGCG
>JAICKM010000222.1 GCA_025927935.1 Chloroflexia bacterium
ACCAGGATTTCCTCTGGGGTTTCGGTATCCGCCACGCGCTCACCACGGGCTACCTGGCCGCCCAGGCGGTAATCACCGGGCAGGACTGGCAGCAGATCGCCGACCGGGAAATCCGCCCGCTGGTGCGCGCCTCGCTGGTCAACCGCTGGCTCTACGACCGCATGCCGCCCTGGGGCTATGCCGGGCTCATGCGCCACTTTGCCGGCGCCCCCGACCTCAACACCCTCATCAGCCGCTGGTACCACCCGCGCCGCATCCACCACGTGCTCTGGCCGCTGGTGGCCCGCACCTACCGGCGCGAGGTGGCCGCGCTGGCCGGGCACGCGCGCTACACCAACCGGACGCGCCCGGCCACTGCCGTCCCCAGCGAACCGGATGGGACTGCGGCCTCGCCCATAGTAGCCGATTAGCCGAGTGGTAGCGAAACCTACGAACCTGGACGCTACTTCCGATCAGCCGTGCTCCCGTCGCGGTGCATGCTGGCCGCCTTGCGCAGCCGCGCGGCCACCAGGTCGCGTGCCGCCCCGAACAGATCGTCTTCCTCGCCGGGCGTCAGGCGCAGGATGCGGGCGAGCACGCGGTTGAGCGGGGCCAGGGTGGCCCGGTAAGTGGGATCAGGCAGCGCCGGGAGCTGGACATCCCAGACGGCGTGCAGCCCTGCGCGCAACGCCGCCTGCTCCGCGGGCACCAGGCGCGCGGGATCGAGCACGCGCAGGCGGCGCGCGTCCATAGTGGCGAAATCGAGCACGCCCTGGCCCAGGTTCGTGCGACCCTGGAGTTCGATACAGAGCACGGTCAGGATCGTGTTGAGGATCGCGGCCAGGGTTTCCTGCCCGGCAAATGGAGCCGAGTAGGCCAGCATGTGGAAGCGGCGGTCGCTCAACAGCGGCACCGCGCTATAACGCTGGCCGTGGCGGGCACCGATGCCGTAGAGCAGGAAGAGGTGCGCCGGAGGCGGGGGCACCAGCGCCCACCAGCCGGGATGCCGCCGCGCCACCGTGGGCACGTCCAGCCAGCGGACCCCCGCCGGCACTTTCTGCCGCGCCCGCGTGACCTGCGTCTCGCCCCAGGCGATGTAGGCCAGCGCGCCGGCATGGCCCCGCGCCGCCAGTGTGGCCTTGTCTTCCCGGCAGACGAACAGCCAGGTATCGAGGACATCGGGATCGATACGCAACCGGGGCACGGCGCGCGGCGAACGGATCACCGGCACCAGGAACTGCGGTTCGATGCCGAAGGCAGCAATGCGCGCCGCATCCAGATAGAAGAACTCGTTGATGCCGGTGTACATGCCCGTCTGCACCTGGGCCAGAGTCGCCAGCGGAACCAGCCGGTCGCCGGCCCGGTCGAGTACCAGGCGCAGAATATCGGGCATACGCAGATAAGTCCCGCCCCACCCCGCGCCGATCCCCCGCCCGGACCATGTCGCGATGCCGGGCGACTCGGTCAACTGCGCCTGCGGCACCGGGATTACGCTGTATTCCGCAGTCTGCCGGGATATCGTAGCCGTGTCGATGGCGGCCCAGGCCGTCGGGGCGTGGAGAGCGGCGAAAGGCACGGCACAGCGCACGAAGCGCGTCTTTGCACCGGCGGCAGGTGGCATCCCGCGCAGTAGCACAATCACGGTGTTGATCTCGGCGGCAAACGAGCGCTGTGCCTGGTCGTCGATCACCAGTCGGATGTGGCTGATTGCGGCCAGGAACGCCCGCAACCGGGCGCCGTAACGCACGTCGAGCCAGGCGTTGGAGGTCAGGAAGCAGAGCGTACCGCCGGGCGCCAGCCGAGCCACGCCCTGGAAGTAGAAGTACAGGTAGAGGTCGCCCCGCGCGTCGAGCGGACGAGCAACCCGATCCTTTACGGCATCGTAGCCAAAGAAGGCGGGGAAGCGGCGGTAGACGGCGCGGCTCAGGGCAGCTTTGTAGGCGGGCGGGCCGATGGCCTCCTGGCGCACGTAGGGCGGATTGCCGATGACGATGTCGAACGCCGGTTGCGCGGGGAACGGATCGTCCAGCAGACTGTCGGCGGCGCGTAGCTGAAAGGTCGCCGGGGGCGGCAGCGCCGCGCCGGGAGCAAGCGCGGCCACCTGGAGCCAGAGACACAGCGCCGCGACCTGCATGGCCTGGGGCTGAATATCCACGCCATGCAGCGCGGCCACGACGAGATCGGCGACCGGGCGGGCCGGCATGTTCAGGGCACGCGAGGTCCGCTGCGCCAGATCGGCCAGGACGGCCAGCATACCCACCAGGAAGGCGCCCGCGCCACAGGCGGGATCGAGCACCCGCACCCGGTCCAGCCAGACTGAAATTGCCGGCCACAGCCCGCCGGCACTCAGCGCGGCATCGGCAGCCGCATCCCCGGCAAATACTGCTGCGTAGAGCCGGGCACGGTGGGCTGCACCCAGGTGATGCGCCAGGCTATCGACCACTGCCAGGCGGCACATCAATTCGATTTCAGTCCGGGCCGTGTAGATCACTCCGGCGGCGCTGGGAGCCAGGCTTTCGTACACCGCCGCCAGCAGGGCTGGACTTATAGCCGCACCCGCCGGCTCGTCAGCCTCAGCCGGCGGGCAAGACTCCAGAAGCGCGAAGAAAGCCGCTGCCTCGGCATCCGTGAGCAGCGCCGCCGGGTCAGGCAGGGCCGGATGGGGGGCCAGGAACGTGCCGCGTAGGTCGGGCCGGTTGGCCAGCAGCGCTCGGATGGCGGCGACAGCCGGCGGGGGCGCCGCGGGGCCGGCGCAGGCCGCCATCAGCGCGGGAAGCCATTCGGCAAAGAAGCGATCGCGGGCGCCGCTGGCCCGGTAGGCGGCCCACAGCGCGGGCAGGAAAGCAGCATCCCCGCCGAGCCGCCCGGCGCGGCCCACTAACTCGAAACCCAGCAAGCGCAGCAGGGCTAGCGCGGCAGCGGCCTGGCGCTGCCCGGCATCGCCGCCGCGCAGGGCCAAAACTCGGCCCCAGGTGCGGGCCAGCGCCACCCACGGCCGCGTGCTCCCGCCGGGCGCGACCACTTCAGGCGTGCCTCCGCGCAAATCGGCGGAGTTTCTTTAAAAGAGGCGCCGGCCAGGCGCTGCACATAGCGTGCTGGATATCAGTGGTCATACGAGTGCTGAGTAGGCAGTCCGCCGAGACCCGTCATTCTGAGCGGAGCGCAGAATTCTCCGTCTCGTAGGCGAAAAGACGAGACTCTTCGCTCCGCTCAGAGTGACAATTCACGTGTGATGGTCTACTCAGCGTGATAATTGTCGAGCCATGGCCTATTGCGTGCTGAGCGTTTGTGCTGAGCGCCAGATCGCCTATGAGGCTATTATACGGCATGGATGAGGCAATTGGGACTATCCAGGAATCGGGCCGGGGAGCGAGCGCCACAGAAATGGAACGGGCCGGGCGCTGACGCCCGGCCGGGTCGTATAGCGGCACGGGATGTGATCCCGTGGGCCGGGCACGCTTATTGGCGCTGGCCCGACTCGTTGGGGCCGTGGCCCACTTTGCCGGCGGGGCCAGTCTCATGCTGTAAGCGACGGCTCAGGTGATCGCGCAGCTCGATAGCCTTCTGCATATCCTGCTGCTTGAAGCGCCGCCACATCTCCTGGGCATCGCTGTCTTGATCTTGCTGAATATACTGATCATAGTGCCACAGCCCATCGACGATGTTGTGCAGCGCCGAAACCATGTTATACGTGGCGTCGGTCAGGGGCGTATCATGGCCCTGGCTCTGCTGACCGCTATACTGGCTACCGCGCGACGTACCGGTGTTGGGTGTATTCATAACAACCTCTCCTTCACTTCCTTGTGGCGATTGGTCACACACCAATCAGGTGCATCGCTTGTTTGAGCAACTCCGGTGCCAACACACCTGGCCGGTTGCCGCGTTTCTCTAATGGACGGACTTGCACTGAAAGGACCACGGATGAACGACCATTCCTTGATTGGCACTTGGCGGCTGGTGTCCTATGAACTGGAGAGCACGGCGGGCGCAATCAGCTACCCGTATGGCCGCGATCCCACCGGCTACCTGATCTACGCGGCGGACGGTTATATGAGCGTGGCCTTTATGACCGGCGGGCGCATCCCGTATGCCGCGGGCGACCGGCTGCGCGGCACGCCGGAGGAGCTCAGCGCCGCCGCCGATACTTATGTCTCCTATTGTGGCCGCTATGAGTTACTGGAGGACCGGGTGATCCACCACATCGAGGTGAGCCTGTTTCCCAACTGGGTGGGCGTGGCCCAGACCCGCTACCTCACGCTGGCGGGCAACCGGCTCACGCTGAGCACCCCGCCGATGCTCATGGGCGGCAGCCCGCAGACGGGTCACGTCACTTGGGAACGCGCGCTGGAATGAGCGGGCCGGCGTTCCGGATCTGTTACCAGGATTTTCACCATTGCGTAGGATAATGGTAGTGATACCGAAAAGCAGGATCCGGGGTGAACACCCCGGATACCCTGGGCATCTACTCAGGAGCGCACGCAATGACTCAAACCAACAGCGACATTTCGTTCGTGCAACCGCTGGCCGAGCTACCCGTCCGCGGCTACGAAGGCGACGACACCTACGCCTTCACCCTGCGCCTGACCGATACGACCCTGGCCCTGGTGCCCGACGCCGGCACCACCGAGCGCATCCGGCAGGGCTTCGCCGCCGGAGAGGTGGGGCTGGAACAGGCGCCCGGCTTCATCCGCGGGTTTGTCTCGCGTATGTTGCGGGTGGGGATGCAAGGCGTCGAGGAAGCCTTCCGGCCGCACCCACTCGCCGAAACCGACCTGACCCTGGGCGGGCCGTACCTCCATGTGCGCATCGGGCACTTCGACGGCGAATACGGGCCGGGCGAGGTGGACCCGGAGGCCGCCGCGCGCTTTGTCGTCGCCTACCAGGCCGCCCGGCAGGCACTGGAGCGGTAGCCTGCGCGACCTACAGGCGCCGGACCGCATGCACCTGCGGACAGAATCGAGGACGGCGCGCGGGACATGAGGTTGCTATGCTGATGCCCGGTGGAAGGCCGAAGCCTTCCCCGGTAAGGAGCATAACATGACTAACGATATACATGGCCCGCATCAGGGCCGGCCCGTCCTGGCGGCGGGCGCCCCGCTGGATCGGGCGCAGGCCGCGATGATCCTCATCCACGGGCGCGGGGCCACGGCGGAGAGCATCCTCGACCTGGCCGCCGAGGTGGACCGTCCCGGCTTCGCCTACCTGGCCCCGCAGGCGGCGGGCAACACCTGGTACCCCAACAGCTTCCTGGCGCCCATCCCCAGCAATGAGCCGGGGCTATCGTCAGGGTTGGCGGTGATCGACGGCCTGCTGGCGCACCTGGCGGCAGCCCGGCTGCCGCCGGAGCGCACGATCCTGCTGGGCTTCTCGCAGGGCGCCTGCCTGACGGTGGAATATGTGGCGCGGCACGCTCGCCGCTATGGCGGCGTGGCCGGGCTGAGCGGCGGCCTGATCGGCCCCGACGGCACGCCGCGCGACTACGCCGGGTCGCTGGCGGGCACGCCGATCTTCCTGGGGTGCAGCGACGTGGACTTCCACATCCCCAAAGAGCGCGTCGAGGAGAGCGCCGCCGTGCTGCGCCGCCTGGGCGGCGACGTGACGATGCGGCTCTACCCCAACATGGGGCACACGGTCAACGCCGATGAACTAGCCGCCGTTCGCGCCCTGATGGCCGGACTCGTTTCCGAGTAGCAGCCGTTATCGACTCGCCCCCGGCGCTCTGCCGGGGGCAAGTTCGGTCTTGGGATTGAGGCGCGGTCCGGCCCCGGCCCGATCCTGCGCGGCGGCAAATCGGCTACACTGGGCGCAGTACGTATCCGTCTCAGCACAGGAGCCATGCGCCATGTCTATCCTCAGCGCCGCGAACCTCGGCCAATATTTCGGCACCTACGATGTTTTCCACGGCATTTCGGCCAGTGTTCCCAACGATGCCAAGATCGGGTTGGTCGGCCCGAACGGCGTGGGCAAGACGACGCTGCTGCGCATCCTGGCCGGCATCGACACGCCTACCAGCGGCAGCGTGCATCGTGCCAAAGGCACCCGCCTGGGCTACCTGCGCCAGGAGGCCGTGGACGCCTTCGCCGAGCGCGACAACACGGTCTACGGGGAGATGTTGACCGTGTTCGCCGCGTTGCGCGCCCAGGCCGCCCGCCTGCAGGAGATGGAAGCACAGATGGCGGACGGCGACCTGACGGACGCCCTGTTTGACGAGTACGGCGCGATCCAGGAAGCGTTCGACCACGCGGGCGGCTACGAATACGAGATCCGCATCGCCCAGGTGCTCGAAGGACTCGGCTTCAGCGCCGCCGAGTGGGACATGCCGCTGGGCCACCTGAGCGGCGGGCAGAAAACCCGCGCCCTGCTGGCCCGCCTGCTGCTCGAAACCCCCGACCTGCTCATCCTCGACGAACCGACCAACCATCTCGACGTGCAGGCTATCGAATGGCTCGAACGTGCGCTGCGGGCCTGGAAGGGCGCGCTGCTCGTGGTCAGCCACGACCGCTACTTTCTCGACAACGTGGTCGACCACATCTGGGAGATGAGCCGCGCCGGCATCGAAGTCTACCGCGGCAACTACAGCGCCTATGTGCAACACCGGCAGGAGCGCTGGGATTACTTGGAGCAGACTTTCGAGGCCGAAAAAGCCCGGCTGGAGAAAGAGTTGGACTTCATCCGCCGCAACATCGAGGGCCAGGGGGTGGACATCGCGCGGGGCAAACTCAAGCGCCTGAGTCGCGAACTGGTTGCCATCCAGCAACTGGGCTTCGCGGGCGTGCAGGGCAAAAGCTGGATGGAGACCGGCGTCGGCGGTGTGCGCATGATGACAGTGGACGAAGCGGCGCGGGCGATCAAAGAGCTGGAGCGCCCGGTGGGCCGCCCGCCCACGCTCAACATGCGCCTGAAGGCCACCGGGCGCAGCGGCACCCTGGTGCTGCGCACGCGGGATTTGCAGGTGGGTTATCCCGGCAAGCCGCTGTTCGAGTCCGCCGACATTGTTCTGGAGCGGCTGGAGTGCGCCGCGTTGATCGGCCCCAACGGCGCGGGCAAGACGACCTTCCTGCGCACCGCGCTGGGCCACCTGCCGCCGCTGGACGGGGAAGTGACGCTGGGCGCGAGCCTGAAGATCGGCTACTTTGCCCAGGCGCACGACTCGCTCAACCCGGAGCAGCAGGTGATCGAGGCGCTGCTGGCCGAGCGGCCCGGCATGACGCCCGGCGAGGCGCGCAATTACCTGGCCGGCTACCTGTTCCGCGGCGACGATGTGTGGAAGCCGGTCGGCGCGCTGAGCGGCGGCGAACGGGCGCGGCTGGCGCTGGCCCTGCTGGCGCTCGACGGCGCCAACTTCCTGGTGCTGGACGAGCCGACCAACCACCTGGACATCCACGCGCAGGAAGTGTTGCAGGCGGGGCTGGAAGGCTTCGGCGGAACGCTGCTTCTGGTCACGCACGACCGCTACCTGGTGGACCGGCTGGCAACCCAGATCTGGGAACTGCGCGACGGGCGCCTGCAGGTGTTCCGCGGCACCTACCAGGAGTGCCTGGCGGCGCGCGAGCAGGCGGCCCGCCAGGCCAAAGAGGCGGCCACCCCCGCGCCGCCGGCGCCCGCGCCTGCTGCCCCGGCCCCCGGCAAAACCGGCAAAGCCGCCCGCCGTGAGGCCGAAACGCTGGCCGCACTCGAAGCGCGTATCAGCGCGACCGAAGCGGCCCTGGCCGAGTGCGAGCGCCGCCTGCAAGCCGCGGGCGACGCCGGCCACTACACCGACCTGGCCCGGCTGGGTCATGAGTATACGGCCACCCAGGCCGAACTCGACCGGCTCGTGGCCGAGTGGGAAGCCCTCGCCACGGTTGCGGTTTAATGGATGTGCTGAGATGCCTTTGTAGGGGCGGGTTTCAAACCCGCCTTTGCCGTGGTTAGCAAGAAAGCCGGGCAACGTTCAATGTCCAGCGTGGAAGCCGTAGGGGAGCGCCGGAAAGGACTCTGGCAGCACCCCGATTTCATGAAGTTATGGACAGCGCAGACGATCTCGCAGTTCGGGTCGGGGATCGGGGGCACGGCGCTGGAGTTGACGGCCGTGCTGGTGCTGGCCGCCACGCCCGCCGAGATGGGCCTGCTGGGGGCCGTCGGCAGCGCCCCGGTGCTGGTCATCGGGCTGCTGGCGGGGGTCTGGGTGGACCGCTTGCGCCGCCGCCCCATCCTCATGGCCGCCGACATCGGCCGGGCGCTGCTGCTGCTGTCGATCCCGCTGGCGTTCGTGTTCGGCGTGCTGCACATCGTGCAGTTATATGTCGTGGCCGCGCTCGTCGGTGTGCTGACCGTCTTCTTCGACGTGGCCGACCAATCGCTGCTGCCGACGCTGGTCCACCGCGATCAGTTGGTAGAAGCCAACAGCAAGCTGGGCACCAGCAGTTCGCTGGCCGAGATCGGCGGCCCGGCGCTGGGCGGCGTGCTGGTGCAGGTGCTCAAGGCGCCCTTCGCCATCGTCATCGACGCGGTCTCGTTCCTGTTGTCGGCGCTGGCCCTGAGCCTGATCCGCAAAGCCGAACCGGCTCCCGCACCGGAGGCGCACGCAAGCATCCGCCGCGACGTACAGGAAGGGCTGCGCGTGGTGTTGGGCAACCCCGTATTGCGGGCGCTGGCCGGCAGCAGCGGCATGTTCACATTCTTCGGCAACTTCATCGGCACGATGTATACGCTGTACGCCGTGCGCGAACTGGGCGTGCCGCCGGCCCTCGTCGGCAGCCTGATCGGCCTGGGCGGCATCGGCGCCCTGCTCGGCGCGCTGATCGCGAGCCGGGTCACGCGCCGCTTCGGGCTGGGCCACACGCTCATCGGGACGCTGGGCTTCGCCGGGCTGATCTCGTTGATGATCCCGCTGGCCGGCGGCCCGCCCCTGGTGGCCGGGACGATACTGGGCGTGAACCAACTCGTCAGCGACGTGGCGATTGCCGTCTACTTGATCAACGACGTGAGCCTGCGCCAGGCGATCATCCCGGAGCGCCTGCTGGGCCGGGCCAACGCCAGCATGCACTTCCTGGTGGGCGGCGCCGGGCCGGTGGGCGCGCTAGTGGCCGGGGCGGTCGGCGAAGCTTTCGGGCCGCGCCTGGCCCTGGTGATCGGCTCGTTCGGCATCATGGCCGCCGTGTCCTGGCTCGTCTTCTCGCCGGTCCGCCGCCTGCAAAGCACGCCGGAGGCGCCGGAAGCACAGAACGTGTGAACCCGGCCATGTTGAGTTAGCAGGATAGGGACAACGGATCACGGGCACCCGCGCAGTTAGGACGCCGCCGAGGACAGGCGACGGGACGGCGATCCTCTATGATAGCATCATCGACAGTCACCGGATCGCGGTGACGCCATCAGGAGGAGCCTTTAGAAGAATGAACCGTCCTATCCATGTCCTGGGCATTGCCGGTAGTTTGCGTGCCGGT
>JAICKM010000818.1 GCA_025927935.1 Chloroflexia bacterium
AGCGCGGCAAGATCCCAGATGTTGAGTGCCCCGTCCGCGCAACCCTCTACTACCCACCGGCTGTCAGGGCTCAACGCCAGGCTGTAGCCCGCAAAGTCATCCTTCCACCAGGAAAGTACCTGCTTAGTCGGCAAATCCCACGCCCACATCCTACGCTGCTCCGCGCCGCTGGCAACGATGCGGCGCCCATCTGCCGTCACTGCTACTGCGTCGATGATGTGGCAATGTGGCGTGCCGAATGCCTGTCCCACGCCGGTACTGAGATCCCAGGCCCATACCGTTGGACCCTTTCCGCCGGATACGAACTGGCGACCGTCCGGCCCGGTCTCCAGCATCTTCAAATTCACGCCGCCCGATACCGCGCATGTTCCATCAGGAGTCACGTCTACCGTATAGACGGGACCGGTGTGCCCGAAAAAAACGGCCTGAGCCTGTCCCGTTTGGGCATCCCATATTCGTACTATGCCATCCCAGTCTCCCGACACTACGAGACGCCCATCCGCCGCGACCGCGACGGCGTTCACCCGGTTGGTATGGCCGCGCAGGACCGTTTGCGCTTTGCCCGCGCTCACGTCCCAAACAGTTACAGTATGATCTGTCCCACCCGATACAGCTACTCTACCATCGGGAGTTACCGCAACGGCATTGATTCGAGCCGCAGGTCTTACCAACTCGGCAGAGATACTCCGCTCTATTCGTAAGTCCCAGATCCGCAGCACACCATCTTCGCCTCCTGAGACCGCTAAACGACCAGCCGGAGCTACAGCTATGGGATCAACGGGACCGCCGTGCCAGAGAAACACACTCTGTTCCTGGTGGGTGGTCCAGTCCCACACGCGAATTGTGCCGTCATTGGACGCAGAGATTATCCGCTGTCCGTCGTTGCTGACCGCTACGCTTCGTACTTGCCCGGTGTGGCCTGTGAGAACATGTGCCGGTTTCAGAGCATCAGCCAATGGCATCAAGCGGACCTCGCATATAAATGCTTAACACTACCGTAGAAACTGATCACTGACCACCGACCACTGACCACGCGGCGCTACATCCGCGCGACCCGCTCGGCGGCGTGGTTGGGGTGCGGGCTTTCTTCCTGGACCTCGAGGGCCAGCTTGGCGTCGAAGGGCAGGTCCAGTTGCACCGGCATAGGGTAGTTGCCGGTAAAGCAGCCCTGACAGAGCGACGTGCCGTCCTCGGTGTCGGGGTAGATGGCCTGGAAGAGACCGGGCAGGCTCAGGTAGCCCAGGCTGTCGGCGCCGATGTGCGCGCAGATCTCGCGCACCGACATGCGGTGGGCGATCAGTTCGTCCTTGCGCGCGGTATCCACGCCCAGATAGCAGGGATGGCGCATGGCCGGGCTGTGGATGCGCACATGGACCTCGCGGGCGCCCGCCTTGCGCAGCAAATCGACAATCGGCTTCGTCGTCGTGCCGCGCACGATACTGTCGTCCACGACCACCACGCGCCGCCCCTCCAGCACTTCGGGCAGCGGGTTGAACTTCAACTCCACCCCGCGCGAGCGCATGCTCTGGTCGGGTTGGATAAAGGTGCGGCCAATGTAGCGGTTCTTGATCAGGCCCTCGGTGTACGGGAGGCCGGCCTGCTGGGCAAAGCCGATGGCGGCGGGGATGGCCGAGTCGGGCACGCCGATGACAATATCGGCGTCCACCGGGTGCTCGATGGCGAGCCGGCGGCCCATCGCCTGGCGGGCCAAGTAGTTGGCCCGCCCGCCAATCTTGCTGTCGGGCCGGGCAAAGTAAATGTACTCGAAGACGCAGAGCGCCTGCCGGTGACCCTCCACCGTCTGCCAGGAGGTGAGGCCGAAGGCGTCGATCTCGATGATCTCGCCCGGCGCGACCTCGCGCTCGAAGCGCGCGCCCACCGTCTGCAACGCGCACGACTCGGACGCCACCACCCAGGCGCCGCCCGGCAGACGGCCCAGGCAGAGCGGACGGATGCCGAACGGGTCGCGCACGGCGAAGAGCGCCCGCGGGGTGAGCAGCGTCAGGCTATAGGCACCTTCCAAGCGCGGCATCAGCCGCCGGATGCGCGCCACCCAGTCGAGACCGGACGTATGGGCCAGCGCTTCGGCGATGACTTCGCTGTCCGTGGTGCCCGCGAAATGGACGCCGTGCTCCTGCAAACGCGCCTTCAGCACAGGCGCATTGATGATGTTGCCGTTGTGGGCCAGGGCCAGCGGCCCTAGATCGGGATCGTGGACCTCGATGGGCTGGGCGTTGCAGGTGCGGTTGGAGCCGGTGGTGGAGTAGCGGGTGTGGCCGATGGCCGCAATGGACTCCGGGCCGCGCAAGCCGATCATGGCCGCTTCGTCAAACACCTGCGCCACCAGGCCCATGCGCCGGAAGACGGCCAGATCGCGCCCGGTCGTCGTGGCGATGCCCGCGCTCTCCTGCCCGCGGTGCTGCAAGGCATAGAGGCCGAAATAGGTGATGCGCGCCACATCCTCGTGCGGCGCGTAGACCCCGAACACGCCGCACGCCTCGTGCAGATGGTCATCAGCCAGGGGCGCATCCCCCGCGGCAAAATCCAGATTCGGCATTTCGGGCATCGACTCCTCCATCCGGCGCGCGAACCGCCCGGCGGGGCTACGCACCGGCCCGCGCCAGGCCATGCTGCCAGGCATCGGTGGCCGCATCCAGCGGCAAACTCGCGACAGGCTGCGCCCCCCGGCGCAGCCGGATCGTGTCGCCTCCGGTCGATCCCAGCCAGACCAGCGCCACCCCGGCTTCGCGGGCCAGATCGCCCAGCGCATCCCGGTGGCCGGGCAGGCAGGCCAGCAAGATGCGCGACGGTTGTTCGGCAAAGAGCAAGACATCGCTCCGCAGATCGGCGCCCAGCGCGCGCAAATCCAGATCGGCGCCCACCTGCCCCGCGATGCAGCCCTCGGCCACGGCGACGGCCAGCCCGCCCTCGCTGCAATCGTGCGCTGCGCGGACCAGGTCGCCCCGGATCGCCGCCAGGGCCACCGCTTGCACGCGCCGCTCGGCGTCCAGGTCGATGGACGGCGGCGCACCGGCTTC
>JAICKM010000182.1 GCA_025927935.1 Chloroflexia bacterium
CACCACCCCGCCGGGGCGCCCTCTCCGCGCCCCGGCACCTCCATCGCGTCGCATCCTTCGGGACGCGGCGCGATTGTGCTTTCAGCGAGTCTGTTAAACGTCACCGATTACCAAAGGCGTCTTGGTGGGTCAATTTGGTGGCTCCTCTATCCGGCGGACCGCCAAAACGCCTTGCGTGATTAGGACTCAGGCACACTAAATGTCAAAGAGCTGTTTGTGCTAAGACGAAAGCGTTGTGTCAAAGTGCCGGGGAGTCAACGTCGCCATCGCTGCGCTGGCCTCCGTCCTGCCGGGCTGGGGAGACAGAGGTGCTATCTGGGCTATAGTTCCCACCGTGAAACAACAGCAGGAGGAAATCTCGGCGATGGTGGGCCTCAATCTGAAACCAGATGTTGAAAATGAGGTAAAATAAGGCGAGAGGTATCAAGAACCCCAACGGGGCTAGATCGAGTTGCCCGGCCCACAGGTGGGACATGATGAAGCCGAGGCTGAGGCTGCCAGCGACGAGCGTCCAGAAGATAAGCACTCCCAGGGACAGCCATGGGGGCCGGATCGTGACCTCGACCCTGGAGCCAGCGCCCCACGCTTGGACCCGACCTTCGAGGACTGGATTCAGGGCATCCCGATAGCGGATGCTACGGACGAGTCGGAACCGCCCCTCCTCCACGATCCCCTCATAAGGCTTACCTTTGAGCAAATAGTTCGACAGGGCAGGTTGGCGCGTCACTGCCGCTAGCTGTTGGCTCAAATCTGCTGGTGTAAGTGGGCTATCCACTTGGAAATGGATATAAGGCCAGAACACACTACCCTTCCTACTCGCTCGATGCTCTAGAAACTTCCTGCTCAGAGAGCATTTTGCCGTCATGTATCGTAGTAGCCGTGGTATCGGGCTTGTGTATGCGACTGCGGACGACGCCGGCCCGGCGCCGGGGTCAGAGGATACTTTGCAGGAGATCGAGGCGGTCGCTGGTGATGCCGTCCACCCCCCAGAGGCGCAACCAGCGCAGGCCCAGGTCGCTGTTGACCGTCCAGGTGAAGACCTGGCGCCCGGCGCGGTGAGCCAGGACGATGACCAGCGGGTTGAGGGCGATCAACTGCCACTTGGGGCCGATGATTTCGGCATTCGCGGGCGGTTCCTGCGGCCAGAACGAGTCCTCGCCGGTCAGGTAGCAGAGCGGTAGCTCCGGGGCCAGTTCGCGCACGCGCTCCAGCGAATCCCCGTCGAAGGACATGATCAGCACCTGATCCATGAAGTTCTCGGCGCGCAGCAGGTCGATCAGGCATTCCTCGATGCCAGGGTAGAGGTGGGGGCTTTTGATCTCGATGACCAGGCGCGCGCCACCGTCCGGCGCGCTGCGGGCCAGGGCGATCACCTCGGTCAGTGTGGGGATGCGTTCGCCGCGCCACTCCGGGCCAAACCAGGACCCGGCATCCAGGCGCTTCAACTCGGCCAGGGTGTGCCCGGCCAGCGGTCCCTGGCCGTCGGTGGTGCGGTCCAGCGTCTCATCGTGGAAGACGACGAGGGTTTCGTCGGCGGTGAGTTGCACGTCAAGTTCCCAGTTGGGGATACCGGCGGCCATGGCGTTGCGGAAGGACGCCAGGGTGTTCTCCGGCGCGTCGGCGGCGCCGCCCCGGTGGGCCACGCGCTCCGGCAGCGGCAGCGGGCGAGTCATCCAGCGGGCCAGGCCATAGCCCAGCGCAAGGCCACTAAGCAAGCCAAGAGTGCGACGATGCATTAACGAAACTCCCGTGTGGGCCACTGCCGTCCGGCGGCAATCTGCTGCATTTTGGTGCGTGGATTGATGACGACAGGGTTGCCGAAAAGGGCCAGGACGGCCTCGTCGGTATGGTGGTCGGCATAGGCATAGCTGGCGGTGAAATCCACGCCATGCTCCTGCGCGAAGTGGTTGATCAGTAGTGCCTTGGTATCGCCATAGGGCCAGGGGCCGGCGATGCGCCCGGTAAAGCGCCCGTCTTTTTCCTCCATGTGGGTGGCGATCAGGTGATCGGCGCCAAGATCGCGCTGCAACGGCTCCAGCAAGAAATCGAGCGAACCGGAAAGAAGTACGGTGATGTGGCCCTGCTCACGGTGCTCGCGCACGGCGGCGCGACCCGCCTGGGATAGCAGGGGGGCGATCTCTTCCTCATAACAGCGCAGGGCCAGGGCGCGCAAGCGAGACGCGGGCTGCCCGGTCAGATAGACGCGCTGCTGCCGGATGGCTTCCATCGGATTCATGCGCGGCAACTGGCGCAGGAGATAGAGGCCGGTTTTCAGGAGCGTGTCCAGGCCGAGCACGCGCTTGCGAAACAAATAGCCGATAAACAGCCGCTCGGTCGTCGTGCCGGGCAGCAGGGTGCGGTCCACGTCGAAGACGGCGGCGATGGCGACGGGTGTAGCCGGCCCCGCGGCGGGGTTGGCCGGAGATTCCATGCTTAGACGGTTCCTTTCTGGGGCGGCTTGAGATAGTAATCACGGGCATCATACAGCACAACCGCGCCGCGTGCCAAACCATAAAGCACGCTGAACAGGGCCAGCGCCTGGCCCACGCCGACGATCACCGGCCAGGCGCCTTCCCAGCCGGTGAAGCGGCCCGGCTCCTGCTCGGCCCAGAGCAGGAAGCCATATTGCAAGATCAAGTAAATGAAGGTGACGACTTTGGCCCCGCCATAGAGCGCGCGGTGCAGACGGGACGCGGACAGCCAGATGCCCAGCCGCGATTGCATCATCGTCTTGTCGCCGAACGCGGTTTTGCCCTCGGCGAGGGCCAGGCTGCGCACGGCGTCCACCGAGAAGGAGCGGACCAGCATGACCAGGGGCGCCCAGATGGGCACGAGGTTCAGATGGGCGCAGACGACCCAGTAGATGTTTTCGACCACCCGGTCGCCGGCAATATCGATCACGGCGCCGGCCATATCGGCCCGCCCGCGCTTGCGCGCGACATAGCCGTCGAGCGCATCGCTCACGAAGACAACCAGGGTCAGGAAGGCGGAGACAAAGGCGGCCCAGGGCTGGCGCAGGTAGAGCAGGCCGATGGTGATGAAGAGCAGCAGAATGCGCGCGAGCGTAATCAGGTTAGCCATACAACATGAGCCTCATGAGCCTCTATACCGGTGCGAGACCGGGGTCTGGGGGGCAGGGCGCGTCGGGCCAGACCGGCTGTAGCAGCGTCCATTGCTCCGGATAGCGTGCGATTTGCTTCTCGATGACCGCGAAAACCGCACGCGTCAGGGTCGTCACACGTTCGGTGTCGTCGCCCTCGGTGGGCGGGTAAATGGGCGGAGTGAAGAAGACAGCATAGCGGTTGCGCCCGGTGCGATAGCAGAAGCCGGGTACCACCGGCACGCGCGCCCGCAAGGCCATCTTCGCCAGCCCGGTGGCGACCACCGTGTCGTCGCCGAAGAAAGGGATCACCACTCCGGAGCGATCCATGTTGCGGTCGGGTAGCAGGCCGACCATGCGGCCCTCCTTGAGCGCTTGCATGGACTTTTTCAGCGTGGCGAGGCCCTCGTCAATGCGCACCATTTCCGAGCCACGCTGGGCGCGCAAATGGGTGATAAACTCGGCGACGGCGGCGGGGCGGAAATTGACGACCAGGAACAGGATCGACAGCCCGCGCCGGGCAAGCACCTGCGTGACCATGTCGAAGGCGCCCCAGTGCGCGGACACCAGCAAGATGCCCTTGCCCCCCTCGGCCAACTTTTGCACCATCGCCAGGCTTTCCTGATCGAAATCAACCGCCCGATCAAGCGCGGTATCGTTCATGCGGCCCACCCGCAACAGATCATAATAGTTGCGCGCGGCGTTACGGAAGACGCCGCGCGTGGCCCGGCGGACGGCCCGCTCGGAGGCCGCCGGCCCCAGCACATGGCGCATGTTACTGCGCGCCGCACACCGCGAGCGCGCGCCCACCGCCCACGCGAACTCACCGAGCCGGTCGGCAACCCAGTTGCCGATGGACACCGGGAGGCGTTCCACAATCCATTGTACCACTATGAGCAGCCGTATCATGTCGCTCCTTTCCCCGCGGCTATTATAGCAAACGCGCCCACGGCTTGCGAGTGCTGTGCACGTAGTGACGATGAGTGGCGCGGGGACCAACCTGAGCCCCGGCTCCGGCAAGGAGCCGGCTATGAGTGCGAAGCCCGCCGGCGCGGGATGGGGACGCACGCGGCTCCGGCACCGCCCGGCCCGTGAACGGGCGGGCTGCGAGTACGAAGCCCGCCGGTACGGGCTATTGGGGATCCAGCGCATACACCGACCAGAGCCAGCCCGCCCGCTTATGTACGAAGCCCGCCGGCACGAGCTATTGGGGATCCAGGTTAGGCCGCGCCGGCGGTTTTTGCTGTATGTAGCCCGCGGCTTGAGCCGCCGGGCGCGCGCTTCGCGCCCGTGTCCGGTTGACGTAGTTATGTCGCGTGTAGTAAGATTACGCTATAGTTGCCGATCCCGGTTGCCGCGGGCGCCGCGGGATGATGCAGGCACGGTGTGACCCCCGGCAGGCCGGGGCCGGGCCAGGTGAGGCCGGTGGCATAGGCCGGCGAGGAAGGGTGAGGGTATGGCCCACTCCGCACCGACAACACAAGTCGTCAATGGGACGGACAGTCCGCAGCCGCTGAACCGGCGGCCGCACATCCGCCATATCCACGACGACGAAGAAGTCTACGGGCTGTTTCACCGCCACTATATTGTCTTCTTACGCGGCCTCACCGCGCCGGTCATCGCTTTCCTGGTGCTCATGCTCATCGGCATGGCAATCAGCATGGCGAACCCGGCGGACACGACCGGGTTGGTGGAAACCGTGCTCTCGGCGGGCACTTTCGTGGTCTGTGGCGCCCTGGTCGCCATTGCCGTCTGGGTGGCCTACATCTTTGCCGACTGGCGAGCCGACTACATGCTGGTCACGCCGCAGCGCATCCTGGTCAACGTCGCCACGCCCGGCATCCGTACCGTGCTGCGCGAGGTGCCGATGGGTAAGGTGCAGAACACCATTATCCATCACGCCTCGATCCACGAACCGATTAAGAAAGTCATGCAGGTCGCCAAGCTGGTGATCGACACGGCGGGACTCGGCCAGATCACGTTCGATGATATCAGCGAGCGCGATGCGGATGCCGCGAAGACCATTATCATGGGTCTGCAGAAGAACGTGCGGGCCTCCAGCCAGCCGACCCGCGAGCAGTACCGTCACCAGGTTATGTCAAGTATCATCAACGGCACGCCCATGCCGCCGCAACCGCGCAAAACCCAGGTCCGGTCCTATCCCCGCTCAGGCTATAACTTGCTTAATGAGATCTTCCCACGGCATCCGCAGCGCGAGGGTCTCAAGGTAGTCTGGCACAAGCACTGGTGGTACCTCCTGCAAGCCGAACTGGTGCCCGTGGGCATCTTTATCCTGTTTGAGATCACCAATCTGATTGTCAGCCTGGTTAGCGGGGCAATGGGCGTGCCGGACAACCCGGTGATGACGCTACTGGCTTTTGTTCGCCCGATCATCTTTTTGTTGCTGTTGCCCATCGCCCTCTGGCAGTGGGAGGACTGGCGCAACGATAAATATATCCTGGACCGTGACCGCTTGATCACAGTGGATACGCTACCCTTGGGCCTGGACGAAACCGTGAAAGAGACGGAGATCCGCCGGGTGGTGGACGCCACGGTGCGGGTCGAAGGGCTGCTGCCCAACCTGCTGCGCTTTGGCACGGTGGTGATGAAGACACCGGGCGAGGCGACCCAGTTTGATTTTGCCGGTGTTCCCCACCCCTTCGAGGTTCACCAGGAGATTATGACCCGGCTGGAAGCGCAACGCGAACAGGAGCAGGCACAGTGGGACCGCGACATCCAGGATTGGTTGCGCACCTATGTCGAGGAACGGCGGGCGGAACCGAGTCCGCACCCCCCGCCGCCCCCGGACGGTTGGACGGTCTGGTAGCTCGCCTTGCAACTTTGGCGGGCGCGGATACGTCTTTCTACTAGGCGGCCACGCTGGTGGATCCAGGCGCGAACCCTGCCCGCCGCCCACCCACGGGATCGGGGTTCCCCTGGCGCCGAACGAGCACGGGCGCGATTCATCGCACCGCTACGCATGGGGCGGCAGGAGTGCGCTGCCGTCGAATTAGGAGAGCTACTTGCGATTGTTGAGAGCAGGCACGAAGATTCGGATCGGCGCCGCCATGCTGGCGGCGCTTGTCGTGCTGCCGGGGCTGCTCTGGGGCGCGGGCCGGGTGGCTGCCGCGCCCGTGGCGCAACCGGCGGGCCTGAGCATGACCGTGCAGGCCGGGTTCGAGGGCCATTATAAGCTGGGCGAGTGGTTCCCGGTGCAGGTGACGGTGAGCAACAACGGCCAGCCGTTTGATGCCGAAGTCCAGGTGGACGCCGTGGGCGATAACGACCAGACAGTGGCGACGTATGCCCGGCCGGTGGCCTTGCCCGCCCCCGCGCGCAAGCAAGTGACGCTGTACACCTATGCGACCTCGTTCCAGCACACGGTGCGCGTGCGTATCTTGCAAGGCAACACGGTGTTGCTGGAGCAACGGGCGCCCATCGATCCCTTAAGCAATGGCTTTCTGCTGGGCGTGGTCAGCGATACGCCCGACCAACTGAATTATCTGTCGGGCACCACGCTGGGCAGCGCGGGCGGATCGGGCACGACCACCGTCGCGCACCTGGCGATCGAGGACCTGCCGGCGAGCACCGCCGCGCTGGCCGGGGTGGACGCGCTGGTCTTCGCCAACGCGGATAGCGGCAAGCTGAGTCCCGAAGTCCGTCAGGCCCTCGCCGGGTGGGTGCTGGAGGGCGGCACGCTGGTGGTGGCCGGGGGCGCGAACGGCCCGGCGGCGGCATCCGGCCTGAGCGAGCTATTGCCGGTCAGTATCACCGGGAGCGGGCCGGTGGATAGCCTGGATGCGCTGGCCGCGTATGCGGGCGGCGCGCCGCCCAGCGCCGCCGGGCTGATCGCCAACCAAACGCAATTGCGCGCCGATGTGGGGGCGACCGAGATCGTGGCCGGAGCCAACGGGCCGCTGCTGGCGCGGCGGGCCATCGGCGCGGGCGAGACTTACGCCCTGGCCGTCGATCCGAGCGCCCCGGCGCTGAAGGGTTGGGACCGCAACGCCGACCTGTGGAAACAGATCCTGGCCGGGCATCTGGTACAGCAATCCCCGGCGGCAGCCCGGCGCACGCAGAGTTATTACAACGGATCGAATCCCTACATTGGCTCCGCATATTACCTGGGCCAACTCAGCCCGTTCGATATTCCCGGCATCGAACTGCCGGGCGTGGCTGTGGTCGGCGGCTTCCTATTCCTGTACGTGCTGGTGATCGGGCCGATCAACTGGCTGGTACTGCGCCGCATGCGCCGCCCGGACCTGGCCTGGGTGACGATCCCCGCGTTGATTATCGTGTTCGCCGGGCTGGCCTATATCATGAGTTATCAGAGTAAGGGCAGCCAGTTGCGCCTGGCAACTTCCACGGTGGTACACAGCTACAGCGGCGCGCCGGTCGCCGCCGTCGACAGCTACATCGGTATCTTTTCGCCAGGGCGGCAGGAATATACCCTGGACTTCAACGACGACGCCCAGATCACGGAAGTGGGCAGCAGCGTGCTGGGCGGGCCGTCGAACAGCGGCGGCAGCAGCGCACGCATTTACCAGGGCAAGCCGAGCAGCATTCGCAACCTGAATATCGATACCTGGACCCTGCGCGGGTTCGAGGCCGAGATGACGGTGCCCTACCAGCCGGTCTACACGGCGCAACTGCAACTCCGGCAGGGCACGATTACGGGGCAGATCACCAATCAAGGAGCCACGCCGCTTACAGATGTGGCTGTGGTGGCGGGCAATACCGTGCAGTTACTCGGCCCACTGGGTCCCGGCAAGCAGGCCACGGTAAAGTTGAGCGGTTACACGCGTGGCACGGTCGATCTGGATCAAGTGCTGAGCCGCCTAGTGCCGGGGGTGCAGTTGCAATATTATGGCGGGTCGAACAGCGCCGAAGATCGCCGGCTGCGCACGCGCGCCGCCCTGTTGTTCAGCGCTCTGGCCGTCAAACAGCCGGCGGGCGATGCGCCGAGCGTCGTGGTCGTCGGCTGGGGCACACAACGGCCCTTCGACCTCACCCTGAGCGGCGGCACGCCGGTCCACGACGACACGGTGCTGGTGACCAGCCAGTTGCCGGTCACGCAGGAACCGGGCACGGTGTTCCTGGGACCGAGCCAGATCGCGCGGACGGTGCTCACCGGCACGGTGCACACGGAAAACGGGCCGAACGGTACCATGCTGCGCCTGGCAGACGCGGCCGTCTTCGAGTATCAGGTGCCAAGCACCGTCCCGATCAACCGCCTCATACTCGACTATGAGGTGGCAGACTACGGCCCGATGAACGGGGCCCCGGCCCTGGCCGTGTGGAACTGGCAGACGAGTAACTGGGATGAGATCCGGGAGGCGAACACTCCCAGTACGTCGCCGTCCAAGCAGTTCGGCTACAGCTACAGCGGCGATCTACCCGATGCGGCGGCGCATATGAGCGAGGCGGGCCAGGTGCGGCTGCGGGTTGAGCCGGATACCAGCAGCATGAATATGCTGTATCTCAACCGGCTGGATCTGAGCGCGGAGGGCCGGCGGCCATGAGCGCCATCGTGACGATCCAGAACCTGAGCAAGCGCTACGGCAACTTTACCGCGCTGAGCGATCTCTCGCTGGAGATCGAGCAAGGAGCCATTTTCGGCTTCATCGGGCCGAACGGTGCGGGCAAGACGACGACGATGCGCATCCTATCCACCCTGCTACCGCCCACTACGGGCGACGCCTGGATCGGCGGGGCGCAACTCTCGCGCGATCCCGCGGCGGTGCGCCGCCAGATCGGCTATATGCCCGACTTTTTCGGCGTCTACAACGACATGCGCGTGTGGGAATATCTCGACTTCTTCGCCGGGGCCTACCATGTGCCGCAGGCGCGGCGCACGGGCATGATCGACGACCTGTTGACGCTGGTGGACCTGACCGGCAAGCGCAACAACTATGTGGAAGAGCTGTCGCGCGGCATGAAGCAGCGCCTGGGACTGGCCCGCACATTGGTCCACGACCCGGCCCTGCTGATCCTGGACGAACCGGCCTCCGGACTGGACCCGCGCGCCCGCATCGAACTGCGTGAATTGCTCAAGGAGCTACGCCAACTGGGCAAGACGATCCTGATTTCGTCGCATATCCTGACCGAACTGGCCGAAGTCTGCACCCATGTGGGCATTATCGAGCGCGGGCAATTGCTGGTTAGCGGATCGATCAACGAGATCCTGCAACGGATGCAGCCAGCGCGCATCGTGCAGGTGCGGGTGTTGGGACGGGGCGCGCGAGGCATGGACGTGTTGCGCACAGTGCCGGGCGTGCTGGACGTGTCCTGGGTGCCGGCGAACGGCGCGCCGCCAACCAATGGGGCGGGACAACCGGCCGGCGAGGGAGCCGCGCCGCCCGCCGAAGTCGCTACCCCGGCCCCGATCCCCGACGGGCCGGGCGTGTTGCGGGCGCGGGTGCAGGGCGACGAGCGCCTGCTGGGTGCAATGCTGGTGAACCTGGTACGCAGCGAGGTTCCGGTCTACAGCTTCCACGAAGAAGTGAGCGACCTGGAAGACATCTTCCTGCGCACGACGCGAGGGCTTGTGCAATGACCAACCCGGCTTCCTGGGTGACGCGCCTGACCGACGCCAACCCGATGATCAGCAAGGAGCTACGCAGCCGCATGCGCAGCGGGCGGTCGATTGCGGTGCTCACGGCGTATGTGACGTTGCTCGGTCTGTTCGGCGTGCTCTATTACTGGATCATCTATGCCAGTTCGCGCTACCGCAACCCCTACGACCAGCAGATTGGCCGCGACCTGCTGTACGGCATCGTCACGTTCGAGACCTTGCTGGTCATCTTCCTGGCCCCGGCTTTCACCGCCGGGGTGATCAGCGGCGAGCGTGAGCGGCAGACGTTCGACCTGCTGATGACCACGCTGCTCAAGCCGCGCGAGATCATCCTGGGCAAGATGGGATCGGCGCTGGCCTTCCTGCTGCTGTTGATTCTGGCCGTGGCGCCGTTGGAAAGCATGGCCTTCCTGTTCGGCGGGGTCGCGCCGGAGGAGATCCTGGGGTCGCTGGTGGTGCTGATTTGCGCCGCGCTGTTCTACGGCAGCATCGGCATCTTCTGGTCGAGCCTGATGCGCAGCACGGCGGCGTCCACGGTGCTGTCCTACGGCACGCTGCTGCTGATGCTGGTCGGGCTGCCGTTCCTCTGGTTCGTCGCAACAATCATCCTCGGCGCGAACGGTAATGGCTCGGCGCTATCGAACAATATTCCGTTCATCTATTTTTCGGGCATCTTGCTCTCGACCAATCCCCTGATCGCTATGGGATTAAGCGAGAACTATCTGCGCCAGGGCAAGCCGCTGTTCTTTTTCTTCGATACCAACATCGTCAACGGCCAGAGCCTGCCGGTCTTACATCCGTGGATCGCGTACTGCCTCTTTGCCCTGGTGGGCAGCCTGATTGTGTTGTGGTGGAGCATCCGGCGCCTGCCGCTGGTGC
>JAICKM010000195.1 GCA_025927935.1 Chloroflexia bacterium
GCGCACGCCCCAATCGGCGGCCAGTACCTGCTCAAAGACAGCCATGATCTCCTGCGGGGCGGGCACGGCGGGGAGTAACTCATCCAACCCCACGGCGTGTTCGCGCAACAGCCGGGCCAGCCGCGGGCGGTCGTCCGGGCGCGCGGCGAGCAAGGCGGCGAGCAAATCGGCCTCCCAGGTCAGGGGCAGGCCCACCTGGAGCAGCAAGCCGCCGCGACGGCGCACCTGCGAGAAGCCGACCAGTTTGCGCGGGCCGATGGCGACTTCATAGGGCGATAGGGATCCGAAACAGGCCAGCCGCACCAAATCCTCATCGGGGATCGGGCCGACCGGCAGGTGGCGCAGCGGGCGATGCGGCGCGGCGCGCACCTCGGCGATGGGAACAAGCCGCGCGCCGCGCACCCCGATTGCCTCCATCGTCGCCAGCCAGGCCCGGCCCAACCAGTGATATGACTCCGTCACATCGGGCAGGGCCAGCCGGTGGCCGGGCGGCAGGGCGATGTCCAGGCTGAGCAGGGGCGGGCCGGCCAGCACGCCCGTGCCCCCGGAGCGGCGGCGCACCAGCGGCACGCCCCGCGCCGCGGCCGCCGCCTCGTTGATGACCTCCGCCGGCTGGAAAACGCCCAGGATGAGCGTGGGTTCCACGGCCCAGTACCAGCAGAGCGCGGGCAGCGGCGCCCCCTCGGCGATCATGCCCAGCGCGCGCTCGACTTGCCTGTCCGCCGCGGCCACATCCAGCGGATAGCGGGTCCAGACTTCGGCTCCAGTTTCGCCTGTCGGGATGGTGGCCGTCTGATGATCAATGTTCGTAGTCACGCTATAGTCTAGCGCATCCGCCGGGCGGCCTGCAACCGCGCCGCACCCCCGGCCAGGCGCCCGGCAATCCGTTATACCCCGGCCCGTGTAGATCATATAGGACCAATGAAGCAGGATATAACCAAGCTTTGTTCAAAGAAAAACCAATCCAAAAAGCAGATCGGACCGTACATTGCTTGTGTTACCGGTTACTTGCACCGTCAGTCGTTGTTGCAATGAGTTGCAACTATGACGCTCCTGGTGGAGAACTCAGCGCGGCCCCCGAAGGTTCCCACCCCTCGCAATTACACGATATACACCGCAAGACTCTTGACGGAGGATCCCGTGTGCGGTAAACTGGTACGAAGAGTTGCAAAAGCAACTAGTTGCAAATAGCTTCTGCTCATATCGCCATTGGCTCGTGGGCTGAAGCAGTTGTAAGAGCGCGACCGTGCTCCCCGGTGGCGCGCCAGCAGTAACGGAGGTTGGCAATGCATATACCCGACGGATACTTAAGCCCGATCATGTCACTGGGGGCAGGAGTCGTCACCGTGCCGGCGTGGGCCCTGGCCGTGCGCCGGGTTCAGTCCATTCTGAACAATCGCACGGTGCCGCTGCTGGCGATCTTTTCCGCGCTCACGTTCACCATCATGATGTTCAACATCCCCGTGCCCGGCGGCACCACCGCGCACGGCGTGGGCGGCACCCTGATCGCGATTGTCCTCGGACCCTGGGCGGCGGTACTCGGCGTGAGCATGGCGCTCATTCTACAGGCGCTGTTCTTCGGCGACGGCGGCGTCCTCGCCATTTTTGCCAACTGCCTCAACATGGCGATTATTCTGCCGTTCTTCGGCTATGCAACCTATCGGCTTATCGCCGGTCGCTCGCCCATCCTCTCGACGCGGCGGGCCTGGGCGGCGGGCATCGGCGCCTATGTGGGCATCACGGCGTCGGCACTGGCGGTGGCGGTGGAACTCGGCGTCCAGCCGCTACTCTTCACCGAGAACGGCCACCCGCTCTACAGCCCCTACGGCCTGGAGGCCACGCTCCCGGCGATGCTCCTGGCCCATATGTTCGGCGCGTCGATTGTGGAGGCGCTGATTACCGGGCTGGGCGTGTCCTATTTACAGAAATCGCACCCGGAGTACCTGACCTCGCTGCGTAGCGTGTTCGCCGGCTCCGATGTGGCGGACGGCCGCGCGGCGCGCCGCCCGCTCTGGCAGATCATAGCCGGAGTCGCGGTCGTGGGTGCGATCGGGTTGTTTATCGCCGGGCTGATCACCGGCGGCGGCGACGTCGGGCGCCTGTTCGGCGCCGACTGGGCGCAGGTCGATTGGGCGGCGGTCGCCACGATGCTGCTCATCGTCGGCGTGCTTGCGGTGATCCTGATCCCGCTTGCGTACTTTGTGCTGCCGCAACGCATGAAGCGTGTCGGCGCCGGGTTTACCGCGCTGGCCGTCCTGGCTCCGCTGGGGCTAATCGCGCCGGGGTTCGCCTATGGCGAGGGCAGCACCGAAGATGTGAAAGCGGCGTTTGGCTACGTGCCGAAGGGGCTGCAAGATCTGTCGGGTATCTTCAGCGCCCCGTTGTCGGGCTATAATTTGCCCCTCTTCGGTCATGCCAACGCCGCGCTCTGGCAGACGGCCATCGGCTACGAGATCAGCGGCATCGTGGGCATCCTGCTCGTGGGTGGAGTCATGCTGGCCCTGAGTGCGCTCATCCGGCGGCGCGACAACGGGAGCCGTCCGGCGCCCGCGCAGGAGGCGCCCCAGCTATGAGCGCCCGCGCCGCCTCCGCGCCCGAAGGCCACATCGGCTGGCTGGAGCGCACCATCGCCGAGGTTGCCGGCTCGATTGAGCGGGCGGTCTTCACCGAGGAACACGCGCGCAAACCGGGCTGGCTCCAGCGCATCGACCCGCGGGCCAAGCTCGGCATGTTCGTCGCGCTCGTGCTGGCGGCGGGTCTCTCCAACGCGCTGCCGGTGCTGATCGGGCTGTACGTGATCATCCTGTTTGCGGCGCGCGCCAGCCGGGTGCCGTTCGACTTTTTCGTGCGCCGGGTCTGGCTAGGCATCCCGTTCTTCGCCGGGGTGGTCATCCTGCCCTCGATCTTCTTCGCGCCGGGACCGCGCCTCTTCGACCTGGCCCTGGGGCCGCTGCACCTGGCGCCATCCATTCCCGGTCTGACGGGCGCCGTCGTCTTCGTGGCCCGTGTGGGCGTCAGCGTGTCGCTGGCCGTCTTGCTCGTATTGACCACGCCCTGGGCCGATGTGCTCAAGAGCCTGCAAGCTTTGCGCGTGCCGCAGGTGTTTATCCTGCTCCTGTCGATGACCTATCGCTATATTTTCCTCTTCTTCCGCACCATGAACGGCATGTTCGAGGCGCGCAAGAGCCGGGTGGTGGGACGCACTACCGGCAACGAGCAGCGCGGGTGGATCACCGGCTCGATGATGAGCTTGCTGAACCGCTCCTTCAAGATGAGCAATGACGTGTACGCGGCGATGATGGCGCGCGGCTTTACCGGCGCCATCCGCAGCTACACCACCTATCGTATGCAGACCGCCGACTGGGTGGCGCTGGCCGGGGCTGTCGCCCTGGCCGCCGTGGCCCTGCTGGCGGGGAGGTATCTCTAATGATCGACCGCGCTCCCCTGACTTCCGACGAACCGGTATTTCACCTGCGCGGCGTGCGCTATCGCTACGGCGGGCGGCAACTCGCCCTCGACGGCATCGATCTGGAAATCGCTCGCGGCGAACAGGTCGTCCTGCTGGGCGCCAACGGCAGCGGCAAATCGACGCTGCTCAAGCTGCTGAACGGCATCTACGCGCCCAGCGAGGGCACGATGCGCGCGCTGGGCCGCGACATCAAGGCCGTGGCCGCCGGCATGGATTCTTTCCAGTTCCACCGCGAAGTGGGGCTGGTCTTCCAGGACCCGGATATCCAGTTGTTCAGCGCCACCGTGTTCGACGACGTGGCCTTCGGCCCGTTGCAGTTGGGCCTGAGCCAGGACGAAGTCAAGGATCGCTGCGACGAGGCGTTGGGCCAGATGGAGATCACCCATCTGGCTCAGCGCGCGCCGTTCGAGCTGTCCGGCGGCGAAAAGAAGCGCGCGGCCATCGCCTCGGTGCTCTCGCTGCGCCCCGACGTGATTCTGCTGGACGAGCCAACGGCTTCCCTCGACCCGCGCACCAAGTGGGTGCTGGTCAACCTGATCCGCAAGCTGGGCGCGGCGGGCAAGACCCTGATCACGACCACCCATGAACTCGAAATCGTGCCGATTATCGCCAATCGTGTCGTGGTGATCGGCGAAGAGCGCCGCGTTCTGGCCGACGGTACCCCGCAAGCGATCTTGAGCGATCACGATCTGTTGATCCGGGCTAACCTGATCCACGAGCACCTGCACGAGCAGGGCGTGCATCACGGCCACGAGCACCTGATCCACGATCACCTGCGCGAGCCGGCACTCGCGGGCGACTACGGGCGCGACGGCGCGCGGTAAACCCTGGTCCGCGGCATCTTTCGTGCTGCTTGCTATCCACAGCATGACGACGGTGCCGCGGCGCGTTGGATAGCCGGATGGCAATCCCGCCAAGGCCCGCCGCCGGCCCGCTGCGGCGGGCGATGGATCCGAGTCATGTCTGAAAATCGCTTAACTGAATATCATGAGAAACTGGTCGCCAGCGGCGTCCGGCTGACTCCGCAGCGCTTCATGGTGCTGGAGGTCCTGGCGGCGCATCCCGGCCATGTCACCGCCGAGCAAGTGTTAAACGCGGTCCAGCAGCGCTATCCCTACGTCAATAAGACGACGGTGTACCGCACGCTGGAATTGCTGACCGAACTGGGGCTGGCGTCGATGACCCATATGGGCGGCAACCAGTATGAGTATGAACTGCTCGAATCGCCGCACCATCACCTGATCTGCAAAGTCTGTGGCGAGGTGATCGAACTGCCCGACTCGACGCTCAATCCGCTCCGCCGGCTGATCGAGCAGGAGCACGGGTTCCGGCCCTATCTCGACCATTTTGCCCTGTTTGGGGTCTGCCGCGCCTGCCAGCACCCCCCATCCTGAACCTGGAGGTTGTCCTCTGCGCGCGAACCCGAATCTGCCGGCCCTGCACACCCATGCCCGCACAACGTAAACCCGCCACGGCAATAACCGCCGTCCCCGCGAAGCCACCCCGGCGGACAGCCGGGCTGATCCTGATCGCCCTGGGCGGGCTGCTACTGGTTGGGGTCGCCGTCGCGGCCTTCCTGCTCAGCCGCCCGCAGACCCAGATTTCCGGGCACTTCATCACCACCCCGGCCACCGGGCCAGTGGAGGCCGCCGCCCCGCTCAGCGTCGAGGTCAACCTGGATCTGCGCTCCGGCCAGGGATCGGGGACGCGCCTTGCGCCCATCGTCAACCTGCAACTGCGCGACGCGGCGGGGCAGCCCGCCGTCCTCGGCCCCGGCCCGATGGCCTACCTGCCGCTGAACATCAGCGGCAAGGTGACGCGCTGGGTGGCCGACCTCAGCGCCCCGACCGTGCCCGGCACCTATCATATGCACATCCTGGCGCGGGTGGCCGGGCAGCCCGACACCGAGTTCGATGTGCGCGATCCCGAATTGCAGGTAGTCGCCGCCACGCCGTTCCAGGGCGGTCTCGTCTACAGCCGCAACGGCAACCTGTGGCGGAGCGACGCGCAGGGCGGTCACGCCCGCCGCCTGACCTTCTACACCGACGACGGACGCGCCGATAGCCCGGTTTGGTCGCCGGACGGCAAGCGCATCGCATACACGCGCACTTTGCCCGCGCCGAGCAGCGACATCCCCAACACCGAGATCTGGTCCATCGACCCCGACGGCGGCTCGCCGCAGGTGCTGGCGGCCAGGCGCCCCGGCGAAGACCTGATCACGCCTGCCTTTGGGCCGGACGGCGCGCTCTACTTCACCTCGGACCGCACCGTAGACCCGGACACGAACGCCACGCCGACAATGGACCGGCTCACGGCGGGCGTGGAGTCGTGGTCGGTCGAGCGCCTGGCACCCGCCGCGCCCGACGGATCGCGCGGCACGGTGCTGCCCGCCGCCCGGATGCCCGACGTGAGCCGCGACGGCAAGCAGATGGTCTACATCAGCGCGCCCGATGCCCCGGCGGAGAGCGAAGCGTTTATCACACACACGCTCATGATCGCCGGCAGCGACGGGCGGAACGCGCGCCCGCTGTTCCCGCCCGACCTGTATCAGGATGTGCTGGCGCCGCGCTTCTCGCCCGACGGCACGCAGGTCGCCTTTGCCGCGGTCACGCCCTTTGAAGTACCGTCGGGCCGGTTCGATCCGCTACGCGCGCTGGGGCTGGCCCCGCTGCCCGCGCGAGCCAACGGCGTGCCCTGGGACATCTACCTGGCCCCGGTGGCTGGCGGCCAGATCACCCGCCTGACCCGGCTGAACGCCGATCAGCCGGTGGTCGCCTGGGCGAACGACGGCAAGCGCCTGGCGCTGCTGGACGAGAAGGGGCTTTTCATGCTTGATCTCGCCGATCCCGCCGCGCTCCACCAGGTCGGACCGCCGTCGAGCCACGGGCAGTTGGATTGGTACGACCGCTAGCCTCCCGATCCGCCGCGTTTGTGCCGGGGCGCACGTTGATAACCGGCTGCCGGTAGTGTACTATAAAGAGAGTCAGGTGTGTTGCCGGCCGGATGCCTGCCTGTCCCGGTGGGCGACCGGCGTTTCTTGCTGCCGGCGCGCCTTGCTGGAAAGGCCCAGGAGCCGGGTCGTTCTCCTCCCGTCGTGCCATGAACCGGCCTGCTGCTTCGATGTATGGTTGCCGCGAGATGGAGGAGGCGTGAATTTCATGCGCTATACACCTGTGCGCCGCGTGATGGGCGCCGGTCTACCGGCGGTGCTGGCTCTGGCTGCCGCGCTGGCCTGGGGCGGCGGCGTGGCTTTCGCCCATGCCCAACTGAGCAGCAGCGATCCCGCGGACGGTAGCCAGGTGGCTGTCCCGCCACAGCGGATCAGCATGCAGTTTAGCGAGAACCTGGATCCGGCTGAGTCCACGGCCACGGTCAGTCGCATGGACGGCACGCGGATCGACAGCGGCGATGCGCAGGTCGATACGGCCAGCCGCAAGACATTGACCGTGGGGGTGAGCACCCTGGTGCCGGGCGGCTACATCGTGCAATGGCATGCGGTGACGCCCGACGACAACGGCGTGACCGAGGGCAGCTTCACCTTCACCGTCGTGACCGAGGGTGGGGGCGTCGCCACGCCGGTCACGGCACCCGCTACGGACAGCACGGGCAGCATCAGCGGCGCTGGTCCCATGATGCCGCGGACGGGGCATCCAGCGGACGGCGGGCCGTTCGTGCCGGCGGGAGCGGCCTTGCTGGCGCTGGGCCTGGTGCTCAGCGGCGCGCGGCTGGTCCGGCGAGGCCGGGCCGAATCTGCCATGCACCGTTAAATAGAAGGGGGGTCGGGCGCGCCGCCCGGCCACGACAACAGCTTGATGGGTCACTTTGCTCTCGCGCGATCCCGCCTCCGGCTTGTGCGGCTGGGCGTGCCGGCTGTGGTGCTGGTGCTCAGCCTGATCTTTGCACCACAGGCCGCCGCCCATGCCCGCCTGCAAAGCTCCAATCCACCGGCGGGGGCGGTGGTGCCGCAGACTCCGGCGATGGTCCAACTGACCCTGAGCGAGGCGATCAGCCCGCAGTTCAGCCAGATCCAGGTGCTGGATCGGACCCGCCATGACGTGAGCACCGGCCCGGTTGCGGTCGACCTGCGCGATCCGGCGACCATGGGCGTGGCGTTGCAACCTGGCTTGCCCAGCGGCGTCTATACGGTCGTCTGGCGCGCGATCTCGGCGGTGGATGGGCATGTCACCCTGGGCAATTTCGCCTTTACGATCCAGGTGCCCGGCCAAGCGGCGGCGGTGGTTGCGCCCGCCGCCGCCCCGGAGAGCGGCGGGGTTGGCGTCGATGCGGGGGGCAGCAGCCCGCCCCCGCCGCTGTTGCGCTGGATCTGGCGGGCGCTCGTCTTGATCGGGGCGGCGGGTTTGCTCGGCGGCCCGCTGTTCAGCAGCCTGATCCTGGCCGGGGCGCCCGCCGCCGATCTGCAAGGGCTTGCCCCCGCGCTGGGCCAGCGGCTGGCGCGGCTGGTCCTTGTGTCCGCCGTGGTGGTGCTGGGCGGCTTGATCGCCGACATGCTCTATGAACTGGCATCCGTGCGCGGCACCGATGTGCCCGCCGCGCTCGGCAGCGTGAGCCAGGTCGGCGACATTATCACGACGACCGGCTACGGCGCCTTCTGGGCGGTGAAGGTGGCGGCGACGGTCGCCCTGGCGGGCTACGCGCTCTGGCGCGGCGGGACGCCGAACCGCCCGGAGTGGACGGCGGCGGTGATGAACGGCGGCTTCTTGCTGGCCGGGGAGGCCCTGGGCAGCCACGGCGCGGCGGCGCGGGATCTCGGCGGGCTGCCGCTAGGCATGCTCGGCGATCTGCTGCACCTGTTGGCCGCCGCAGCCTGGGTGGGCGGGCTGATCTACCTGGCCGTGGTGGCGCTGCCTGTCTTGCGCCGCGCCGAGCCGGTCGCCGCCGGACGCGTGCTGGCGCGGCTGGTGCCGCGTTTCTCCAACCTGGCCCTGTTTAGCATCATCGTGCTGATTGTGACCGGCCTGGTGAACCTGGCGATCCATAGCCTCGACCCCGCGGCGATTGTGGAGAGCGACTACGGGCGCGTGCTGCTGGTGAAGCATCTACTCTTCTTGCCGCTTGTCGCGTTGGCCGCGCTGAACAACGGCATCTTGCGCCCGCGCCTGGTCGCGCTGCTGGCGCCCGGCACGCGCGAGGCCGCTTCGCTGACCCGCAGCGTGAGCCGGACCATTGGCGCGCAAGTCGTGCTGGCCGTGGCGGTGATGATTTGCGCCGCCGGGCTGACCCTGCTGCCGCCGCCTGTGACCGCCGCCGGGATCACGCCGGGCAGCGTGCCCGCGCCCGCTGTCGCCACACCAGACCCGCTCGCGCCGACCCCTACGCCGGTCATCGCCAACGCGAGCCAGACGGTGGGCGGCGTGCGCTTCGACCTGACCACGGCGCCGAGCGTGGAAGGCGATCACTTCATGGTTGCGGTCACGCGGAGCGACCCCGCCGGCCCGCCGCTGAGCGATGTGCTCAAGCTGCAATTGCGGATCACGCCGCAGGATCTGGACACGGGCAGCATCAGCCTGGCAGTTAATCGAGTGGGGGCCGCCGATCCTGACCGCCAGGTCTATACCGCCACCGGGCAGATCTTCACGCTGTCCGGCGCCTATCAACTCACCGCGGAGTTGCTGCGCACCCAGGCCGCCGACGTGCGCGCCGGGTTCCGCCTGGTCCTGGCCGACGACGGCACGCTGGCGATTACGCCGTCAGAGGTGCTGCAAGCCCTCGTGACCACCAATCCCAGCCCGGCGATTACGGGCACCGTGCAACTCAATATCAAGATTGTGGACGGCCAGGAGCAGCCGGTCTCCGGCGCCACGCTGCGGGTGACGCCGCTGATGCCGTCGCACGGCCACGTCGAACCCACCGGCGACGCCGTGCCGGTGGCGGGACAGCCCGGCGTGTATCGCCTGCCGGCGAACCTGCCTATGGGCGGCCCCTGGCTGATCCTTGTTGAAGTGGACCGTCCGGGCCAGCCTCCGGCCAAGCTGGATGGCACATTTAACGTGATCGATCCGTTCGCCACACCCACTCCGCCACCGTAGTGCTGAGTGCTGGGTGCTGAGGCCGCCGAGTGGTCAGTAGTGGTCAGTGATAAGGAATATCGGTTAGTATTAGTTGTGAGGTTGGAGTTTAGCGGCCAGAGATTCTAGGTAAGATTAGGGGCTAGTGCTTTAGCTAGCGAACAGTGTCACGGATAGTAGGCCGGGTGGTCAGACTAATTACTGACCTCTGACCACTGCCCACTGACCGCTGCCCACTCGCCCAACGGAGCGAACATGATGCGACAAATGCGGTGGTGCACCTTGCTGGTGCTGGTAGCTATGATTGGCGTGCTCGCGGCCTGCGGGGGCGCCGCGCCGCCCGCTGCCGATAGTGGCCGGGCCACGCCCGACGGGCGGATTATGACGGCGGACCAGGGCGCCAACACGGTCAGCGTGATCGACGTGGCGACCAACGAAGTCTACGCGACGATTCCCACCGGGCAGTCCCCGCACCACGTGGTGAGTTCCCCGGACGGGCGCGAAATCTGGGTGACGCTCTATAAAGAGAATCATCTACAGGTTTTCGACGCCAAGACGCTGAAGGAACTGGGCCAGGTGGATGTCGGCGGCCCGTCCGACGACCTGACCTTTGCCCCCGACGGCAAGCGGCTCTATGCCAGCATGGGCGCCGATAACATGGTCGCCGTGATCGATCCGGCGGCGCGCAAGCTGGTCACCAAGGTTGGCGTGGGCCAGACCCCGCACGGTGTCAAGGTGCGCCCCGACGGCAAGGAACTGTACGTCACCAACAC
>JAICKM010000831.1 GCA_025927935.1 Chloroflexia bacterium
AACCCCCTATTCTGCACCGCGAAGACGCGAAGAGCGCAAAGAACAAGATTGATGTAAGTAATCTTCGCGTCCTTCGTTTCTTTGCGGTGAACTTATGGATGCATGAGGAGCCGGGTGGGAGCAGGGTATGCAGTAGCGCAGCCGTGGCGGAGCGCCGCGGACCAGGGGAACGGGTATATGCGGATCGGGGCCGGGTTGCCCCCGAGGGGCAATTACTGGTAATTGCCCCTCCGAGCCGGGATTAGCGGTAGCGGAAGGTGATGCGACCCTTGGTCAGGTCGTAGGGGGAGAGTTCCACCGTCACACGGTCGCCGGGGGTGATGCGGATAAAGTTCATGCGCATCTTGCCGGAGATATGGCCGAGCACTTTGTGCCCATTCTCCAGTTCCACAGTGAACATCGCGTTCGGCAGGCACTCCAGCACCTTGCCGTCTACAGCGATGACGTCGCCGGTGGGCTGTTTGGGGCCACGAGGCGCGGTCGTCGTAGTTGCCGGAGTCGAGGGCTTGCGATATGCGTTATAGCGCGGTTTCTTAGGCAAAGATTCTTGTCTCCTTTGAATGTAAACAAATGATCTGCCGGCGAGCGGTCTCGCAGGCGTAAAGTTTCCAATCAGTATACGGTTTATGGCCCGAACTAGTTTTATAGCATAAACGGAGCCAGGAGTGCGCTCCTGGCTCCGCTCCCTCAGAAAAGTCGCGAATTAGTAACGGCTGCTGCGGCTGCCACCGCTGCGCGTCCCGCCGCCCATCTGGCTGTAGCAGTCCGAGCAGTAGACGGGGCGATCGCCGCTGGGCACGAAGGGCACTTCTGCGGCGCGCCCGCAGTTGGAGCAGGTGACCGAGGTCATCTGGCGCTCCGCGCGGCCACCGCCATAGCTACCGCCACGGCTGCTGTAGCCGCCGCCGTTGCCGTAGCTGTCGCCATACCCGCTGTCGCCATAGCTTTCCGCGTTGCGGGCGGCCTTCTTGGCCGCGCGGCACGACGGGCAGCGGGCGGGCTGAGTATAGCCCTTGCTGTTGTAAAAGTCCTGCTCCCCCTGGGTGAACGTGAAGGGCTGGCCGCAATCGCGGCAAGTCAGAGTCATATCCGGCATCTGTTTACGAAACTCCTGTTAAATATGTGCGAAAACTTGGAACGAAGGTCGTCTGGAGAAGGCTGTGCGTGGATACCGGAGCTGACTCTCTGCCCACGTGTCTGAGGGAACCACCGGGGAGATCTGGCGCGACCGCATCACTGCCGACTTCAACCACAGCCATTATACGGTAAGTTTTCCGTAAGAGTCAAGAGGAAACAGCAATATTTTGGGCCAGTTGTTCGTTATATGTTCACGTTTTATGTTACGCCGCCCCAGCCGCGCCACGGCGAGATCCCACAAGGCCCGGAAACCACCGCAAGCGGTCTCGCGCCGGTTTGACGCACTTCACCGGCCTCTCTATAATAACCACACACAGATGCGGATGCTGCATGCCGGAGAGCGTTTCTGCGGCAAAGGAGAATACCATCTATGCAAGCCGAGCCGGCCGCGGACCGGGCGCTATTAGAACGCACGGCGGTGACGATCCTGGCCCAGCGCAAATTGCTCGCCGAGATGGTGGTGGCGGAGATGTACCGCAACCCGTTCTGGCAGGCGCGCTACGGCGACCGGGGGAAGAGCCGCGCGCTGGAAGATGCCGGGTTGAACCTGGACAACCTGGCGGCGGTGTTGCGCCTGGGCATCGTCGCAGAACTGGGCTACCACTATCGCTGGCTGCGGGGCGTGCTTGTCGTGCGCGGCATGTGCAGCCGGCACGTGCAGGAGGCGATAGAGGCGATGTGCCTGGCGCTGACCACGGCACTTCCCGCCGATCAGGCGGACGCGGGCTGCGCCTGGCTGCGGACGGCGGAAGGCACGCTGGTCTATGACCACCCGTTTGCCCAGGCGCTGGCCCCGGTCGAGGCCACGGTGGTCGCCGGGGCGCTACAGCGGTTGGCGACCCGTGGCGACGCCCGGCCTCCTGCGCCCCCGGCCATCGATTCCCGCGAAGGCCGCGATCTGCGTTATCACCTGAGCTACCTGACCGATGCGCTGGCGCTGGACCGGCCTGACCTGTTCACCAGCTATGCCGCCTGGGTGGCCGGGTTCCTGCCCACGGTGGGCGCTACGGTGGCCGGGCTGCGGGCGGGACTCCAGGCGTTAGACGACGCGCTGACCGCCGAACTGCCCGCTGAGGCCCCGGCCGCCCGCGATCTGCTGGCCGAAGGGCTACGGGCCGTGGACCGGGCCACAGCGCCGCCCTATCGCTGATCGCGCGCTAGGCGCCCACTCGTGCGGCGGCGCGCCGGGCAAAGTGGTTGAACCCGGCCTGCGACCAGAGGATCCGATCGGCGCCGAAGTGGGCGGCCAGGGCGGTCTGCAAGGGCGCCGGGTCCACCGTGCGCCAGTCGGGCCAGCCCGCCCCGGCATACAGGGCGGGAATGGCGCTGCGGGCCGTGCGCCGCCCGCCCGCGCCGTCGCCGGCCACGAACGTGTCGACGACCACGTAGTCGCAGCAGCCCGCCAGCCAGGCCGCGAAGGTGCCAGGGTCATGGGGCAGCAGGGGCGCCACGGCCACCTGGGTCGGGATGCCTGCCGCGCGCAAGGCGGCGATGGCGGCGCGGCGCTCGGCCAGGGGCGGCGCGTGCGGCGTCACCTGGCGGCGGATCGCTTCCTGGTCGGTCTCGATGGTCATGGAGACACGGACGCGGTCGCCCAGCGCAGCCAGTAGATCGGCATCGCGCTGCACCAGCGGCGCCCGCGTCTGCACGACGAGCAGGGCCGGGGGGCGGGCCACCAGCATTTCCAGCAGCCGCCGGGTGATGCCCAGGCGGCGCTCGGGCGGCTGGTAGGGGTCGGTGGCCGACGCCATGAAGATGCGCAGGGTGTCGGGCGGATGCCGGGCCAGTTCGCGGGCCAGCACCTCCGGCGCGTTGGTCTTGGCCTTGAC
>JAICKM010000246.1 GCA_025927935.1 Chloroflexia bacterium
CCCATTGCAGAGCGGGCAGTTGGCCCGCCCATGCTGGTGCTGGGCCTGGGTCGCCGCCACCGCTTCGTTCAGCATGTCCAGCTTGCGCTTGATAGCGTCGGCTTCTTCCTTCAGCTTCTCGTTGGCCCCTTGCAGCCCGGCCAGGCGCTGCTGCACATTGTCGCGCTCGATCTGAGCGGCCACCCATTCCTGATCCAGCGTCTCGTAGCGCGCCAGTTCGGTGCGCACCTCGGCCAACTGGCGCTCCAGTTCCGGGCGCGTCTCCAGCACCCGGCGGCTCTCACTGATGGTACGCTCGACCAGGCCGATCTGGTTCAACAGCCCGCTGCGCTGCTGGTCAACCGCCCGTTCCAGCCGGTGGATCTCGCCCTCCAGATCGCGACTCTGGCGGGCCAGGTCGTTTAATTCGCGCTCACGGTTACGCAGCGTTTGCAAGCGGTGATAGCCGGTGGTGATACTGTCGCGCTGGGCCAGCACCTCACGGTAGCGCAGCAAGTTCACTTCCAGGACGGCGATGGCTTTGTCGGCCTTGCTGATCTCGACTTCATCCTGGGCGGCGCGGGCGCGCACATTGTCCAGTTCGAGTTTGTCCTTCTCCAGCGCCGCCACCAGCAAACGCAACCGCTCAGCCTCGGTGGTTGCCACAGCCAGGATCTCGCGGGCCTGGCCGAGATAGCCGGCCAGTTCGGCCAGTTGGGCCTGTAGCTCCGGCTTGCGCGCGATCTGGCGGTCCAGATCCTGAAGCGAGACCGCCAGAATCCGGCGGTCGGCCTCACGCGAACGGGCCTGTTCGCGGGCGCGTTCGGCCAGCGCGTCGTACTCTTCCAGGCCCAGGATCTTGGCGAGGATCTCCTTGCGCTCGGTAGCGTTCTTGGTGGTGAATTCGTCGGCGCGGCCCTGGCGCAGGAAGGCGGAATTGACAAACGTTTCGTATTCCATGTGCAGCCGCTCGATGATCAGCCGCTGGGTCTCGCGGGCGGTGTTGCCGCTGATCGGGCGCCAGCCGCCATCCGGGGCTTGCATCTCGAAATACAGCTTGCCGGTGGTCGTCTTGCCTTTGCGCGTGCGGCTGCGCAGCACGCGATAGACCTGGGCGCCCAGGCCGAACTCAAAGTCAACCGACATATCGGTCTCGCCCTGCGCGATCAGGTCTTCGTCATCGGCGTGGGCCGGGGTCGCGCCCCAGAGCGCCCAGGTCATGGCCGTGAGCAGCGCCGATTTGCCGGCTCCGTTGTCCCCGGAGAGGCACGCGGTATGGATGGGCGCGAAGTCGACCGGCGGGCTACCGTCGCGGTAGCTCATAAAGTTCTTGAGCGTGAGACGCAGGGGAATCATGCGGCGAATAGGCTCCTTACGTTCTTGAGCGTGAGACGCAGGGGAATCATGTGGCGAATAGGCTCCTTCAGGTGGCGATACGAACCGGGCAAGCACACACAGCGGCCCGTTCGCCGGCCGCAGAGGCACTACTATAGCACCTAATTATACCATAACCGCGGGTTTAGCCGTGGCGGGCCGAGTACCGGCGCCAGAAGAAGACCACGACGAGGATCAGCAGGGCGAGGTAGATCAGCGGGGCGATGGGCGCGACCCAGCCCTGCACGCTGGGCCAGTTCTCGCCGAGCAACCAGCCCGCGACCAGCAGGCCACCGTTCCAGACGCTGCTGCCCAGGGCCGTGTAGAGTGCGAACTTGGGATAGGGCATCGCGGTCAGGCCGGCGGGCACCGAGATCAGGGTACGCAGCCCCGGCGTGAAGCGGCCAAACAGCACCATAATATGCCCGCGGCGATTGAACCAGGCGCGTGTGTGGTCCAGGTCGTCACGCGACATCAGGATCCAGCGGCCCCAGCGGTCCAGCAGCCGCCCGATCAGCGGCTCCCCGCCCCAGCGAGCGATGGCATAGAGCAGCGAGGCACTGGCGAGCGACCCCAGCACGGCCGCCAGCAACAGCAAGGGCAACGCAAGCTGGCCGCGGGCGGCCAGGCTGCCCGCCAGGGGCAGGATCAACTCCGACGGCACCAGGGGAAAGACACCTTCGAGCGCGATCAGCCCGGCGATGCCCGGATAGCCCAGGGCCGCGATCACGTTCTGGACCCAAGCGACGATCTCTCCTAGGTCCACGGCACGCGCCTCCGCCCGGAGCGCCGGGCGGCCCGCCTAGGCCGGGGCGCCAACCGGGACCGGCGCAGACGGGGCGACCGCTTGCACGGTGAAGCAGGGAATCCGCGAGCGCACTTCGCCGATCAGATCGAGGTCGAGCGTGGCGTACAGCGTGGTCTCGTCTTCCTCGGCTTCGGCCAGGATCTGGCCCCAGGGGTCGATGATCTGCGAGTGGCCGCACCAGGTGTTGCCGTCGCCCTGGCCACAGCGATTGGCGGCGATCACAAACATCTGGTCCTCGATGGCGCGGGCGCGCAGGAGGGTGCGCCAGTGTTCTAGGCGCGGATGCGGCCATTCGGCGGGCACCCAGAGGATCTCCGCCCCGGCGAGGGCCAGGCTGCGCGCCGCGTCGGGGAAGCGGATGTCGAAGCAAATAAGCTGGCCCCAGCGGCCATGCGCCGTATCGATAACGCGCGGGTCGGCCCCAGCGGCCATATAGCGCGGCTCATCCAGCAGCGGGAAGAGGTGCTGCTTGCTGTAGCTGCCGAGCAGGTCGCCGTTCGCGGCGATGGCATAGCTGGTATTGTAGATGCGGCCGTCCCGGTGCTCGGCAATCGACCCGGCGATCAGCGTGACGCCGAGGCGCCCGGCCAGTTCGCGCAGCCAGCCCACCGTTTCGCCGTCTTGCGGCTCGGCCAGGCCGGGCATGGCGGGCCAGTTATAGCCGGTAGTCCACAGTTCGGGGAGCAAAATGGCCTGCGCTCCGTGCCGCGCGGCTTCGACGATCCGGGCCTCCGCGCGCACACAGTTCTTGCGCACCTCGCCGGAGCAGACTTCCATCTGCACAACTGCCACATCCAGGGTTGCCATCGCGCACCTCGCTTTCCTGCTGCCGAGCACTTCCACGCCCACGCCAGGGGCCTGCGTTTTCCCATAGTTGCCGCGGCGGTATCTGCGCGCGGCTAAGCGGTATTATAGCACAGCCGCGCGCCACCGGACAACAACCGGCGAGTGTGGTATAATGAGCCGCGTAATTGAGAGACAACGGGGTGGAGCGGTGGCGGCGCTCACCCAGGTGGAGGGTGACGGTCCTCCAGACGGCGGAGTCCCGCGCACCGGTGCGCGACTCCCCCTACCGATCCGGCGCGTGCGCAGAGTCGTCAACGGCCACACGGCTTCCGCGGCGCGGTTCTTGCTTGACTGCCTGAGTTTGCACCACCAGGCCCGTCCCCCGGTACGGCGGGACCTCTACCCAAGCAACGAGCCTACGCGATCGCTGATCACAACGGGAGCTTTTCCGTGCGCAGTAAACAGACTGTTCCTGATGTCGTAAAGAGCGCCGTGCCCATCCAACGGGACGCGCGCCCGACCTATACCCACGAATATCTACAACGCCGGCCCCTACGCTGGCCGCTGGTCGTGACACGCATGCTGATCGACGTGACGCTGGTGAACATGGCGTTCATCCTGGCCTACTACGCGCGCTACGAACTGCATCTGTTCAAGGGCGTGCAGCCGGAGTCGGATCTGCCGCTGGCGTGGTTCCTGCCGCTCCAGGCGCTGCTCAGCATAGTCACGCTCTCCGTCTTCTACTTCCGCGGCCTGTATGCCCAACCGCGCGGCGCATCCTGGGTCGATCAGATCAGTAAAATCGCGGGCGCCACGCTGACCAGCGTCGCCATCGTCATTATGGGCAACCTGCTGATCAGCCCGGTGCTTAATTCCCGCCTCATCTTCCTGTTCTTCTACGCCAGCGTGCTGATCGTCTTCGGCGCCGAGCGGTTTGTGCTGCGGCGCATTCGCATGCTGCTCTGGCGCTATGGCATCAACATCCGGCGCGTGCTGGTGGTCGGTTCCAGCTATGCCGGCCAGCGCATCATGAAGGACCTGATGGAGCGGCCCGACCTGGGCTATGCCCTGTCCGGCTATGTCGAGGACGAAGCCGGCGAAGCCTGGACGGTACCGATGAACGGCCACGGCTACCCGCCGCGCCTGGGCCGCGTCACCGATGTCGATCGGGTGATCAGCGCGGGCCAGATCGACGAAGTGATCGTCGCTCTCCCGGCCACCAGCCACAATCAGATCGTCGAAGTGATCGAACGCTGCCAGAGCCACCGGGTCAGCTTCCGGCTGATCCCCGACCTGTTTGAGATTCGCTTCAACCAGGTGCAGATCGACGCCCTCAACGGCATCCCGCTCATCGGGCTGAAAGAGGTGGCCCTGCGCGGCGGCAACCTCTGGCTCAAGCGCACCCTCGACATCCTCATGGCGATGGTCGTGATCGCCGTGACTTCGCCCATCATGCTCTTGATTGCGATCCTCATCAAGCTGGAGCGGCCCCGTGGCCCCGTCTTTTTTAAGCAGGAGCGCGTCGGCTACGGCGGGCAGCGGTTCCTGTGCTATAAGTTCCGCTCCATGCGCCCCGATGCCGAGCAGATGAAAGACCAGTTGATGCCGTATAATGAAGCCAGCGGGCCGATCTTCAAGATGAAGAATGATCCGCGGGTGACGCGCGTGGGCCGGTGGTTGCGGCGCACCAGCCTGGACGAAATACCCCAGGTGTTCAATATCCTGGCCGGCGACATGAGCTGGGTGGGACCGCGCCCGCCGGTGCCGAGCGAAGTCGAGCAGTATAATGAATGGCACCGGCGCCGCCTAGAGATCACGCCGGGCCTGACGGGCCTGTGGCAGGTCAGCGGGCGGAGCGATCTCTCCTTCGACGACATGGTGAAGCTGGACCTGTATTACGCCGAGAACTGGTCGCTGGCGTTCGATATCAAGATCATCTTGATGACGATTCCGGCCGTGCTCAAGGCTAGAGGAGCGTATTAGCAGCGTGCGGGATCACTGGCGCGGGATGCGCGACGAGGACGCGGCATGAGGGTTGCCCTGGTCCATGATTACCTCAACCAGTACGGCGGCGCGGAAAAGGTCCTGGAAGCCCTACACGACCTCTACCCGAACGCACCGGTGTATACTTCGGTCTATGCGCCCGACAGCATGCCTGCGCACTTCCGCGACTGGACGATCCACACCTCGTTCATGCAGCACCTGGGGGTCTTCCGGCGCCGGCATCAACTGGGCTTGCTGCTCTATTCCACCGCGTTCGAGCGCTTCGACCTGAGCCGCTACGATCTGGTGATCAGCAGCAGCAGCGCCTGGGCCAAGGGAGTTATTACCGGGCCGCACACGCTGCATGTGTGCTACTGCCACGCGCCGATGCGCTTCGTCTGGCATTATCACGAGTACCTGCGCGGCGAAAGCGTGGGGCCGCTGGGGCGCATGATCTTGCCATTTATCCTGGGCTATGTTAGACTCTGGGATGAAGTGTCGGCGCAACGCGCCGACTCGTACATTGCTAACTCACGCGAAGTCGCCCGGCGGATCAGCAAATATTATCGGCGCACGGCCACGGTGATCAACCCGCCGGTGGATCTCTCCAACTACGAAGTCGCCCCGAGCTATGAGGACTATTTCCTGGTCGTCTCGCGCCTGGTCCCCTACAAGCGCCTGGATATCGTCATCGAAGCCTTCAACCAGATGGGACTCCCGCTCAAGGTGGTGGGGCGCGGGCGGCAGCGCGAGGCGTTGGAATCCGCCGCCGGCCCCAACATCGAGTTCCTGGGCGCCGTGACGCAAGAGGAGCTACGCCGGCTCTATTCGCGCTGCCGGGCGCTGGTCTGGGCCGAGGCCGCCGACTTCGGCATCGCGCCGGTGGAAGTCCAGGCATCGGGCCGGCCGGTTATCGCCTATGCCGCGGGCGGGGCGCTGGAGACGGTCGTGGCCGGTGAAACCGGCTGCTTCTTCCACCAGCAGACGGCGGAAGCCGTGATCGCGGCGGTGCAGAGCTTTGACTCGGCCCGGTTCGACCCAACCCGTATCCGCAGCCATGCCGAGCAGTACGACGTTAGCGTGTTCAAGCGCCGCATGGCCGAATATATCGACGCGGCCCTAGCGGATCGGCATGAATATGAGGGACCGCAGGCGCGGCTGAACGGCCAGTACGCGCCGGGGAAAGACGGCGACGAAACGTTGATCCACTCGCCGCGCGAACCGGGCGCCTACAGTTTGCCGAGCTAAATACCGGCTCCAGCGGTGGAGGGTAGCTGCGCGATAAATCGCGCCGTTCCAGTGGAGGGTAGCTGCGCAATTTATCGCGCCGTATTCGTTTATCGGTAGCGCGGGCATTCCCCATCAGGGGCGGTGAACTTGCACGAAGAAAGGACAGCCTCGTTTGGAATTGCGCCAGTACATAGCCGTCATCCGACGGCGCTGGCCGCTGGTGGCAATCATCGTCGTCCTCAGCGCGCTGTTCAGCCTGGGCCTGCTGGTGACCCAGAAGCCCACCTACACGGCTTTCACCCGCCTGTCGATGCGCCAGCAGAGTCTGCCCGCGCAGCCGCCGACCGCCACCCAGCCCGGCTTCTTCACTTATAACGACTACTACAACTGGGTCGCCACCGAGTATGCCAGCGACGACTATACGCAGATCGTGCCGAGCCAAGCCTTCGCCGCGCGGGTGCTCGAAAAGCTCAAAGGCCAATACCCGGCGCTAAGCGTGGGCACGGTGCAGGCCGCCCTGGCGGCCGACCGCAAGCAGCGCGAGCTAACGATCTCGGCATCGAGCGCGGACAGCGGCCTGGCCGTGGCGATTGCGCGGGCCGCCGGGCAGGTGCTGACCGATATGAGCGTGCCCACCGCCACCACGCCCAACACCAACGGCGTGGCGATCCACGACAACATGCTGTTCGCGCTGCTCGACGAACCGAGTGGCGCCGGGTCCAATCAGTCTCGCCTGCGACTGAACGCGGCTCTGCCGGTCGTCGTGGGGCTGGCCCTGGGCCTGGCGCTCGCTTTCTTACTGGAATACCTGGACAACAGCCTGCGTGACAGCGCGGATGCCGAGCGCGTGACGGGCCTTCCGGTGCTCGGCGCGATCCCCGGCACGCGCTAGACGGTACACTGATGCAACTTGAACTTCGCGATTATCTAAATGTGCTGATCAAACGCTGGTGGGTCATCCTGCTGGTGGTCATCGGCGCGGCGGCGGCGGGCCTGGGCTACAGCCTGGCGCAGACGCCGATCTACCGGGCGCAGGTGCAGATGGAAGCCATCCCCAACCGGCCCGATAACGGCCTGGTCGAGTACCTGGTCAAGAGCCTCCCTAGCTACGTCACCGGCCTCCAGTCGCGCGACTTCGTGAACAGCGTGCTACTTACGGCGCATATTGGCGATGTGAACGCCGATATGGTGCTGGGCGCGATGAAGGTCCAGGCCCAACCTGACAACCATGTAATCCTGTTGACGGTCGATGACCCCAACGCGGACAAAGCGACAGCGCTCGCCAACGCACTGGCCGACGCCTACGTGCTCAAGAAGAACGCCGAGGCGCAGCTACAGCAAAGCGATCAGAAGATCTTCCTGCAAAAAGTCGATACGGCGCGTCCGCCGTCCCAGCCGGTATCGCCCAACAAGAAGCTGAATACCGCAGCGGCGGCGGTGCTGGGCCTGGTTCTCGGCCTGCTGCTGGCCTTCGCCCTGGAGTTCGCCGACACGACGCTGAAAAACGCTGACGATGTCCAACGCTACCTGGGCCTCACCACCGTGGGCCTGATCCCCGCCTATAAGCAGCGCGGCCCGGCCGCCCCTATTCCCGCGAGAGGAGTCCACGCACCTGAAACCCGAAGTTAAAAACGCCGCCCGCCCGGCGCCCGCGGAAGGCGGTCCCATCGTCATGCTGACGGACCCGCGCTCGCCCGCCGCCGAAGCCTACCGGACGCTGCGGGTGAATATCCAATTCGCCAGCCCGGATAAGCCGCTCCGCACCATTTTGGCGACCAGCACCAGCGCGGAAGACGGCAAGTCGACCACGATGGCGAACCTGGCCGTGGCGCTGGCCGAGACCGGGGCCTCGACCCTACTGGTCGATTGCGACCTGCGCCGCCCCAGCCTGCACACGCTGTTCGGCCTGCCCAACGAGCAGGGTCTGACCAGCCTCATCCTGGCCGCGGCCACGGGCGACGTGCCGGGCGCGGCAGCCGAGCAGCCCACACTGCCGCTCCAGCCAACCCGCGTTGACAACCTGCGCCTGCTGACGAGCGGTCCCGTGCCGCCCAACCCAGCGGAGTTGCTAGCTTCGCGCCGCATGGCCGAGATCCTAGCGCTGCTGTCCGGGCAGGCGTCGTATGTGCTGCTCGACAGCCCGCCAATCATCGCCGTGGCCGATGCGGCGACCCTGGCCCCGCGCGTCGATGGCGTGCTGCTGGTGGTCCGCGCGGGCAAGACCCGGCGCGACCTGGCCGCTAAGGCGCGAAAAATGCTTGAGCAAGTGCAGGCGAATGTGGTCGGCGTTGTGCTCACCGATGCCACGCTGGAAGGTTCGGCTTACTCCTACTACGGGAAGAAATAGACCAGGCAATGATCGATATTCACGCGCATATCCTGCCCGGCGTCGATGACGGCGCCGCCGATCTGGTCGAGAGCCTGGAAATGGCCCGGCAAGCGGTGGCCGGGGGTACGACAGAGATGATCTGCACCTCGCACAGCGCCGAATGGTTCGAGATCGGGCCGCTGGCCGTCATGCAACAGCAGGTCGATGCGCTGCAAGCCGCGATTACGGCGGCGGGTATCGAGCTGAAGCTGCGCGCAGGCATGGAGATCTTCCTCAATCCCTACACGCCGCAACACCTGGCGAAAGGCCGCGCCTGGACCCTGGCCGGCAGCCGGTATGTGCTGGTCGAGATTCCCTACGACCCGTGGCCCGCGTACACCGAACAGGTGCTGTTCGAGTTGCAGGTGCAGGGCTATCTGCCCATCCTGGCCCACCCGGAGCGCTA
>JAICKM010000240.1 GCA_025927935.1 Chloroflexia bacterium
AGATGCCGTTGGTGCCGCCGGTCAGTTTGTCCAGGTTGAGGATAAAGGTCGGCACGATTTCGCCGAAGCCCAGGGTGACGATTGCCAGGTAGTCGCCGCGCAGGCGCAGGGTCGGAGCGCCGAAGGCCACGCCGAAGAGCGCGGTAATGCCGGCGGACACGAAGAGCATGATCCAGAAGGGGACGTGGATGTCAAAGAGGGACGAGGCGAGAATGGAGTAGGTGTAGGTGCCGATGGCAAAGAAGGCGGCGTAGCCCAGGTCAAGTAGGCCGGCATAGCCCACCACGATATTCAGGCCGAGCGCCAGCATGACGAAAGCCCCGGTATCGGCCGCGGCGTTGATAATCGCCTGGTTATATAACTGGGAGAACGGCAGCGTCAGGATATGGTTCTCGGCCAGCAGTTGCGGCACCGGCACCAGCAGGAGCAAGATGCCCAGGATGGCCGCCGTGATCATCGAGCGGCGGCTGGCCCGCCGTGCGGGCGGCAGCAAACTCTTATTGGCTACACCGGGGCTGGGCCGCGCGCTTGTGGATTGTGACATCGTGCGCCTACACTTTCTCGGGGACGTGCTGGCCGAGCAGCCCCGACGGTCGGAAGACGAGAATGAGAATCAGCACCGCGAAGACGACGGCCTGCGTCCATTGCGGCTGAAAGAACGTGTCGCTCATGGCTTCGAGAATGCCGATCAGGAAGCCGCCGAGCATGGCGCCGGGGATATTGCCGATCCCGCCGAGCACGGCGGCGGTAAAGGCACGCAAGCCGGCCTGATAGCCTAGGGTGAACTGCACCGCGCGGATGAACATGCCGTAGAGCAGCCCCCCCGCTCCGGCCAGCGCCGCTCCGATGAAGAAGGTGAGCGCGATGGTCATGTTCACGTTGATGCCCATGAGTTGCGCCGTCTCCCGGTCCAGCGCCGTGGCGCGCATGGCCTTGCCCATCTTGGTCCGCTGCACAAACAGGGTCAGCAGCACCATCAGGATGATGGCGACGGCCAGGATGAGGATCGCTTTGCTGCGGATGGTGAGGGCCTGGGTGCCGATGGGAATGCGGTAGAACGTGTCTTGAAAGATGTCGGGGAAGTTCACCGGGGCGGGGCCGCGCCAGACCTGGCCAACGTTCTGCAGGATATACGACACGCCGATAGCCGAGATCAGGGGCGCCAGCTTGGGCGCGTTCCGCAAGGGCCGGTAGGCCACGCGTTCAACCGCCACGCCCAGCAGTCCCATCAGGACCATCGTAATCACGAACGTGACCAGCAGGGCCAAGACGACCATGAGCGGATCCTTGAGCACGGGATTGGCATCGTTCACCCCGAAGAGCGCGACGACGCTGATCGCCGTGAAGGAGCCGAGCATGAACACATCGCCATGGGCGAAGTTAATCAGTTCGATGATGCCGTAGACCATGGTGTAGCCCAGCGCGATGAGCGCATACACCGATCCGCGCGAGATACCGTTTATCAGTTGTTGCAATATGAAAACTGGGTCCAATACGCTTCTCCTCTCCAGCCTTAGTGCGGGGGTGTGTAACAGGGGAGTGGCCCCAGCCTGGCCACTCCCCTCGCGCTATCGCCGGTCCGCCGGCTGCCCCTGGCCGGCGGGTTCGCGCGGATACCTACGTTCAGAAATCCGAATATTGCTGTTTGCCCTCGCGCAATACGGCTTATTTTGCCGCCTCAAAGCGCTGCTGATCAATAAACTCCCACTTGCCGCCTTTGGCCTGGTAGATGGAGACCCAGCGATTGGTGGTGTCGCCGTTCTCGTCGAAGCCGGTGGTGCCCAGGACGCCTTTATAGTCCTTCGTCGCCGCAATAGCCGCCCGGACGGCCTCGCGGTCTTTCTTGCCCGCCGTCTTGATGGCCGCGATGATGATATTGGTGGCGTCGAAGGCACTGGCACTATAAGCGCCGGGATCGGCGTTGAAGGCGGTCTTGTAGTCGGCGATAAACTGCTTGCCTTCCGGCAGGGTCGCGACGTTCACCGCCATCACCGTGGCGTAGCTGTTGTCCGCGTCGGCGCCGGCGGTCTTGAGATACTGGTCCTCCTGGATGCCGTCGCCGCCCATCAGCGGGATGTCCAGCCCCGCGGCCTTCATCTGCTTGCGCGCGATGGGGACACCGGTCGCCGTGGTCCCGCCGAAGTAGAGAAGATCGGGTCCCGCGGCGGCGGCTTTGGTCAGGATAGAGCTATAGTCGGTCGTGCCCTTCGGCACACCATCATGGCCCAGCACGGTGCCGCCCTTGGCCTTGAACTCTTTCTCGAACTGGTCGGCCAGCCCTTTGCCGTACGATTCCGTATCGTCTAGAATGTAGACTTTCTTCTTGCCGAGTTTGTCGTAGGCGTAGTCGGCGGCGACGGGACCCTGGATGTCGTCGGTGGCGCAGACGCGGAAGTAGGTCACCTTGCCGGTCGGGCGCAGGCTCTTGGTCTCGCCCAGCTCCGGCTTAGTCAATTCGGGGCCGGTGTTGGTCGCGCTGATATTGGGCAGGTTGGCCTGGTTCAGCTTGGGCATCATGGCCTTGGCGACGTTACTGTTCAGCGGGCCGAACATCGCCAGCACATCCGGGTCGGCAATGAAGGCGTCGGCGTTCTTGGACCCCTGCGCCGGGTCGTGGGACGTGCCGCCTGGCGGCACATCGTCCAGGAAGAACATCTCGATCTGCATCGGCTTGCCGTCGATAGTTACGCCGCCCGCCTTGTTGGCCTGGTCGATGGCGAGTTGCACGCCGTTGCGGGTAGGGATGCCGATGCCGCCCTCCGCGCCGGTCACGGGCAGGTCCACCGCGATCTTGACCACACTGCCCGAGCCGCCACTGGTGCTGCCGCCGGTGGCCGTGGTGGCCGTGGCCGCGCCGGTGCTGCCGGGGTTATTGCCGGCCACCGGGGTCGTATCGGCGGTGCTGGAGCCGCACGCGGATAGCAACATACTCGCGCTCACTGTCAGCGTTACGACCAAGAGCGGGAACCGGGACTTATTCATTGACAGCCTCCTCTGGTGAGGGCGGAGAATAGCGGCCGTTGGGTATACCGCCGGGCGGCATAGGCGGATTCGATCAATGAAGCAGCCGGTCTACGTCGCTGTAGGTCGGAAGATTGGCAGCATTATAGTGTGGATGAATCCACTTGTCAAGACTCGCCGTAGTGTGCGCCAGGGGATGCAACAAAGGGACGGCTCCCGGTGGAACCGTCCCCTCGCGACTCATCCTGGCAGGTGAGCTATTGGCCGATCTTGAGCTGATCGACGAACTCCCACTTGCCGCCCTTGGCCTGGTAGATCGAGATCCAGCGGTTGGTAGTATCGCCGTTCTCGTCAAAGCTGGTGGTGCCGATGACACCCTTGAAGTCCTTGGTCGCGGCCAGCGCGGCGCGCACGGCCTCGCGGTCCTTCTTGCCCGCGGCCTTGATCGCGGCGATGGCGATGTTGGTCGCTTCGTAGCCGTTGGCGCTGTAGGAGCCGACATCCGTGCTGAAGGCCGTCTTGTAGTCGGCCAGGAACTGCTTGGCTTCGGGCAGCGTGGTCGCGTTGACGGCAGCCAGGGTGCCATAGCTACCCTCGGCATCGGCCCCGGCGGTCTTCAGAAACTCGTCGTTAATGATGCCGTCGCCGCCCACCAGCGGGATATCGAGACCGGCGGCCTTCATTTGCTTGCGGGCCACCGGGATGCCGGTGGAGGAGGTGCCGCCATAGAACAGCACATCCGGGCTTTGCGACGCGGCCTTGGTCAGGATGGAGCTGAAGTCGGTCGTGCCCTTCGGCACGCCGTCATGGCCGAGCACGGTGCCGCCCTTGGTCTTGAACTCTTTCTCGACATTGTCGGCCAGCCCCTTGCCGTAGGTTTCGGTATCATCCAGGATGTACATCTTCTTCTTGCCGAGCTTGTCGTAGGCGAAGTCAGCCGCCGCCGGCCCTTGGATATCGTCGGTGGCGCAGACGCGGAAGTAGGTCACCTTGCCGGTGGGACGCAAGTCCTTGGTTGCACCGAACTGCGGCTTGGTCAGCGTCTCGTTGGTGTTCGAGGGGCTGATGCTGGCGAGGTTGGCCTGGTTCAGCTTAGGCATCATGGCCTTGGCGACGTTGCTGTTGAACGGACCGATCATCACCATGACATCGGGGTCGGCGATGAAGGCGTCGGCATTCTTGGACCCCTGCGCCGGGTCGTGGGCCTGGCCGCCGGGAGGCACATCGTCGAGGAAGTACATCTGGAGCTGCATCGCCTTCCCGTCGATGGTCACGCCGCCCGCCTTGTTGGCCTGGTCGATGGCAAGCTGGATGCCGTTGCGCGTGGGCACGCCGTCGCTGGCGTCGGCGCCGGACACCGGTAGGTCGACCGCGATCTTGACTACGTCGGTCGAACTGCCGCCGGTGCTGCCGCCGGTGGCGGTGGTGGCCGTGGCCGCGCCGGTGCTGCCGCCGCCGGTGGTGGCCGGGGTGCTGGTGGCGGCTGTCTCGCCGCCGCACGCGGTCAACAACATGCTCGCGCTGACGCTTAACGACAGCAGCAGCATACTAATCCGGGATTTTTTCATAGAAACTCTCCTCCATCGGGTTGTGCTACGGGTACAAATCAAACGGTTGCGTGGGTCCACCGCGGCGGGTTGCCCTGGCCCGGCAGGTGTCTACAGGAAGGATAGGACGAAATTCGCGTGGAAACCGGCTAAACGGAAGCGAACGGGCGCCACACCTCCCCTCTAGCGTGGACGGGGCGGGACACAGAAACAGGCCCCCGTCCCGGGCCTGTCTTCCAACTTTGCTGGCATTATAGTGGGGAGCGGGGCGCTTGTCAAGATGGGCAAACCGGCATCTGCTTAGAATCGGATTCGTACCGCCAAAGCATGGAGCGTGCCGCGATGCGGATGCCGTAGGGTCGCAAATGGGGATGGATCTTTCCAGCCACGAGGCTCGCCTGCAAGCTCTACCTTTGATAGACTTGCGTAGCGGTTGACAGCCTGCGCGGTAGTGATACAATAAAGCTTGAAAGCTTGGAGGAATCGATATAGAGCCGGTCCAATCACAAACACGCAGGGAGATCCGATGAGCCGAACAGTTACGCGATGGGGAGATTATCTAGCCGTGCGAATCCCCGCGACTTTCGCCGAGCAGTTGCAATGGGACGAGAACACGGAGGTGGTTTGCGCCGTGGTCGATGGTAACCTGGTCATCTCTCCGGCGGATGCACCTGGGTACGATCTTGATCAGCTTGTCGCGAGGATCACTCCGGAGAATCGACACGAGGAAATCCCAACTGGGCCGGCGGTCGGCAACGAGGCGTGGTAGCGCCTGCTCCGCCGGCCCCTCCCGGCCGCGGCGATCTCGTCTGGCTGAACTTTGATCCCCAGGCCGGGCACGAACAAGCGGGCCGGCGGCCCGCAGTGATCCTGTCGCCCGCGGTGTATAATGCCCGTACTGGCTTAGCCCTTTGTTGTCCGATCACCTCACAGGCGAAGGGCTACCCCTTTGAAGTTGTGTTGCCCCCTGGATTGCCGGTTAAGGGCGTCATTCTCGCGGATCACGTCAAGAGCTTAGACTGGCGGGCACGCCGGGCGAGTTACCTGGGCCGCTTGCCGGATCGCGAGATGACCGAAGTGTTAGCCAAACTCAACGCCCTCTTGCGCTGAGGAGTGCTATAGCGGCAACCCCAGTCCCCTCGCCAGGGGGCGATCTGTGCCATATGTGCAACCCGCGCTACTGGGCAGGCGGGGTGATGGGGGCGGGGCGCACACGGGCGACCAGCGGATCGAGCACGTCCAGTCGCATCAGGATGCCCAGCATGACGCCCAGATAGATCATGTTCCGGTAGAAGGTCAGTTGCAGGTCGGCATAGGCGATCACCACCTGCATCAGCACCAGGGCGATGATCATGCCGGCGAGCGCCTGGAAGAAGGGATCTTTCAGCCGGCGCATCACCAGGCTGCCCTGGATCACGCAGGCCGCGATGAACAGCCAGAAGATGATAAACCCCACCGTGCCCATCTTCAGCCAGATCCAGAGGATCTCGTTATGCGGAATATAGTCGCGCAGCGGGAAAGGGATCGGCGCCAGCGGTACCAGCATCTCGTAAGGCCGGCCAAAGCCGGTGCCCAGCACGGCGTTGTGCCGGATCGTTGACATAACGTTATACTGCTCATAGTCGCGGTACTGGTTCGACGAAGCGTCACGCGGGTCGCTCGGCTGGTAGAGCGACTTGATCATCTGGATGGGCTGGGCAATGGCGGCATCGCTGTTGTAGAAAGCGCCCACATAGACCAGGCCGATCAGGAAGAGCGGTACCAGGATGCGCGGCAGCAGCACCCGCTTGGCGGCGGGGAGGGTCAGCAGGTAGGCCGCGGCGCCCACGAACAATGCGAAGAGGGCGGCCCGGCGGCGCGTCGCCAGCAGGGTGAAGAGGGTAAACGGCACCAACCCCCAGGTGACGATGCGCCGGCGAATGGGACCGCCGTAGATGGCGAGACCGGCGGCCAGCAGCAGCAAGGTATCGAAGAACAGCGCATCCTCGTGCCCGGTGATCGCATAAATGTCGGTGAGATCGCCGTGGAAGGGTACCAGATAGCGGTACACGCCCTGCAACGCCTTGATGCCGATCATGAGAATGACGATCCAGCCCACGATGCGCACCTGGCCGGCGGTGCGCACGAGGTTAACGGTCAGCAAGTAGCAGACGCCCATGTAGAACAGCGCCCGGATCTCCCAGAGCGAGACCTTGAAGTCGCCACCTTGCAGCAGGCCGTAGACCCACGAAAAGCTGACCGCGCCCAGGAACAGCAGCAACGGCGCGCCGAGGCGGCCCAGGCGCAGCCGGTGCGCCTTGCGTTCGCGGATAATCAGCGCCAGCGCGGTCCAGGCGAGCAGTAGTTCCAGCAGATTAGCCGTCAGCCAGGGCAGATTCTCATGCGTCCAGGTGTTCCAGCCTTCGGTGCCGCCGATATTGCTGAACAGCGGGATGCGCCCCGTCACCGGGTCGGCCAGGCCGTCGATACCGTACTGTTCGAGCAGCAGCCCTCCGGCCAGCACCAGGTAGACGCCGAACACCGGCCGGTACCAGATCATGCCGCAGAGGGGGATCAGGGCCAGCACGCCGAACAGGACCAGGTCGCCGCCGGTGAGCACCACGGCGAGGCCGGCCAGCGCGCCCAGGATAATCAGGCCAATCACCACGCCGCGCGGCGGGCGCTCGACGATCGGGCGAGCAGCGGGCGGGCCGCCGGTGGTTTCGCGGGCTTGGCCGCGCGCCTGGGGGAAGGCCAGGGAGTCGTTCATTGCGATCCAATCACGGCGGGCGCTACAGTGCCCGCGTCCACTAACGCAAAATAAAGATGTGTATGCCGACGAGGAAGGCGATCCAGACCGTCATTCCGGCGATGGTGGCGGCGTTCCACTTGCGGACAAACTGCCCGGCCAGCAGAAACGTAAACAGTAGCGGCAGGACCAGCGTCACGCCGTCTGCTCCTCTTGCGCCATCATGCGGTTGAGCCAGGGCGGCAGCGCCGAGGGGCTATCCGCCGCGCGCCGGCCCCCGAACCACGTCACCAGCGCCACCACGCTGAAGCCGAGGCCCGCGGCCACGACCAGGCCGATCAGCAGCACCCCGGCCAGCTTGTTCACCGAAAGCGCCGGGTTCTGCGGGACCACCGGTGGGTCCACGATCTGATAGGTGCCCGCCTGGAGCGCCACCGCTTTGTCTTTCGTGAAGCGCGCTTTTTCCAGCTCCGACCCCACGTACTTGAGGTGGTCGAGAATCGTCTGGTAGTTGGTTTGCAGCCGTTGGAAGTTTAACTGCTCGGCTTCGGGCAGGTTGGCGCGGCCCGCGGGCGGGTGGCCCTGTTCCCAGGCCGACAGTTCCGTCGAGGCTTGCTGGAGTTGCTGCTGGTAGCTGGTTTGCTGGGCGCTGAGGAAGGTAATCGCCTTGTCCGCGTCGCCCACCCGGTCGGCGTTGCGCTGCGCGATGAAGAGGTCGATGGTCCGGCTCACGACCTGCTGGGCGGTTTGCGGGTCGCGGTCGCGGTAGCGGAAGTTGATCAGGCTGGTGGCCGAGGTCCACGCGTTCAGATCCTTGCGCAGCTTGGCGATGGCCGCGTCCATTCTGGCCGGGTCGCCGTCGCCCTTCAAGCTGGGCACCCCGTCGATCACCTTGCGCAGGAAGTCGTCGGTTTGCAGCAAAGCGGTCAGGGCCGTGTACTCGTCCGTGGCGTTGGCGACCGGCATACTCAATTGCTGCCCGGCGCCGTCGAGCACGGGATTGCCCTGCACAATCATGCGGGCCTGCACCTCGTACAGCCAGGATGTGTAGACGCCCCCGGCGACGGCAATAATCAGCGCCGCCAGGAACGGCACAAAAAAGAGCCATTTCCGCCGGAAGAAGGTTTCCAAATAATCACGCATCGTTCGATAAATCCTTTCACCAACCAACCAGGTATCGGGGGTTCCGCCATATGAGGTCGTGTGCAGTCGTGTGTGGGTAGTGCGCCCCGGCGGCGCCGGTCGCCTGCGACCGGTACCGCCGGGTGCATAAGCAGGAACCGTTCCACGGTTCCCGCGCCCTGCTTAGCGCGTGTACCACTGGCGGAGCACCTGCTCGGCCGGCTTGTTTTGCGGGCTTTCGCCGTTGTCGAGCGGCCCGCCGGCATTCGGGTCGCTGTACCAGGGCGTCCAGAAGATGCCCGTCATCCAGTTGACATTGCCCCACACCTGCATCGTGGCGTCATAGGCGTTGGCCTGCACGGTCAGTTCCAGGTAGGGGTCGGGCTGTAGATCCCAGCGGCCCGGCGAGTTGGCATATGAGGCGAAGCCGATCTTGGTGAACTGCACCGGCTTGTTCCAGCGGCTCTGTACGGCGGCCACCGAGTCAAACCAGTGGAATTCCTGCCCGGCGGCGTTGGGACCGAATGGATCGCGGTAATGGCGCCATCCTTCGCTTAAAGGCTGGGTCAGAAAGTTGTTCCAGGACAGCGGGAAATAGGCCGAGATGCCGATATAGTCGAGCGCGTCCCACCAGTCGATGGTGGCGTATTCCGGCGTCTTC
>JAICKM010000206.1 GCA_025927935.1 Chloroflexia bacterium
AGCGCCAGCCCGGCCAGCGCCGGGATCGCCTGGTAGGTCGCGCCGCCGTTATCCTCGGCCTGGGCCGCCTGGTAGCGCAACGCGCCGCTCGCGTTTTGCAGGTGGACCAGGAAATCGAGCGGGCCGGCCCCGCCCTGCTGCCACGCCGCCGGGTCCTCGCCCACGGCGATCAGCCCCATGACGACCATGCCGGTCGAGTTGCTGTCGCTGGCGGCGTCCGGCCCCTTCTGGTAGGCGAACCCGCCGTCGCTGTTCTGCTGCCCATGCAGGTAGGTCAGCGCCTTGGGCACCACCGGGTCGCTCTTGGCCCCGGCGGCGGCCAGCGCCTGCAAGACCAGCCCGGTGGTGTTGGTGTCGGCGCTGCCCGGCCCCTTGGAGCCGTCGAACGCCCAGCCGCCCTCGCTGCCCTGCCCCAGGCGCAGCCAGTCCAGCGCCTGCGCGCCCAGCGGCCGGCCCAGGTCGGTCAAGGCCAGGATGGACAGCGCGTGCCCGGTGACATCCTTACCGTACTGGCCGGTCGCGGCGTCATAGCCGCCGGTGATTACCTGCTCCAGGTCGACGCCGCCAACCTGATGCATATCGGCGGTCGCACCCGTGGCCGCGTCGAAAGCCAGGATCAGCTTAGCCGCCGCGCCCGGCGTCTTGGCATAGCCGGCAGCCTGGGCGGTCAGGTAATCGAGCGCGCGCTTGGTGCCGGCGCTGTTCGGGTTGCTGTGCCCCGCCGCCACCAGCGCGATCACCGCGTCGGCGCTGGAGCCGACCCCGAAGCCGGGATACGAGCCGCTGGCCTGTTGCTGCCCGGCCACCCAGCCCGCCGCCTGTTGGACGGCGTTATCATAGGCGCCCGCCGCGCGGGCCACCGGCGCCGCCGGGACCACGGCGGCCAGCAGCGCCGCCATCCCCAGGACCAGGGCCGCCCAGCGCGGCCCCCGGTATGTGTTGCGATTCATGTGTACTCCTCCCATACGATACGATCCGTTCGGACTATATCACTCTGAGCGGAGCGAAGCGTCTCGTCTTTTAGGCTACCAGACGGGGATTCTTCGCTCTGCTCAGAATGACAAGACGCTGAGGCGGTAAGACAACAAAAAACCCTCTTCACCAGGAAGAGGGTCCGATTCGATAGGATACGACCGGCCGCGGGGCGGCCAGGCTCCCACCCCCTTTCGCGCGAAGGATGTGGAGCAACCACAGTGGTGGGTATCCTGGCTCGCAGCCCCGTCTCGATCAGGCTGCTTACAGTTGCGGCACAGCGCCGGTCTCACACCGGCTTCCCCCAAAGCTGCCCTACGCATCCGGGCGTAGGGCGCCACCATGTTGCATGATGCGATTGTAAACGAGCCTACTCAGTATAGCACCAGGCCGCGCCGCCTGTCAACGCCCGGAAAGGCCGCGGGTGCGTGGCGCGCCGGGCGGCGCAAGGACGGGGCATCCTGCTGCGCCCGCCCGATGTGGTATGCATATTGCTTTTAGTATAGCCGAGCCTGGAGGCATACTCGGCCGGGAACATCGGTCGCAATTAAACCGCTCAGTCTGCTTCACGCACGAGACATTGGCGTGTACAGGGCTTGTCTCACCGGCTCGATGAGCTACCACCTTGCGGTGGATGCGTTGGTTCGGGTAGGGCGCGCCCTTGGCCCGAGCCGTGGGTTGAAGCACAGCATGTGGACTGAACGGGATGTGGCCTGAAGTGATGGCGCCGGCCTGCTTCAATACCCGTTTATCAAGGAGGATAACATGGCTACAGTAGTTGGTTTGTTCGACAACAGTACGGAGGCGCAGCAGGCTATTGAGCAACTGCGCGCGGCGGGTGTCCCGTCGGAGCAGATCTCGCTGGCGATGCGCGACAAGAGCGAAGCGCGCGCCGTGGCCGAGGAGAGCGAAGTCGGCACCGGCGTTGCCACCGGGGCGGTCGGCGGTGGAATTCTGGGCGGCCTGGCCGGCCTGCTGGTCGGCATCGGCGCCCTGGCGATTCCGGGCATCGGCCCGCTCGTGGCCGCCGGCCCCCTGGCGGCGACTCTGCTGGGCGCCGGTATCGGCGCGGCTACCGGCGGTCTGATCGGCGCTCTGGTGGGCGCGGGCGTGCCGGAAGAAGAGGCCCAGTTGTATAGCGCGGGCGTCGAGCGCGGTGGCGTGCTGGTCAGCGTGCAAGCAGACCCGGATCAGGAAGCGCAGGTCCGCGACATCCTCAACAGCAGCGGCATGCGTGATGTGCACGCCGATGCCCAGACCTGGAACGAGAATCCCGATTATCGCTACGGCCAGCGCACGGACGAGTCCGTGGCGCCGGAAGCCGTCGGCGGGGCCGGGGGCGCGGTGGCCGGGGGCCTGATCGGCGCCGCTGTCGGCGGTCCTGTCGGCGCGGCGGCGGGCGCGGCCATTGGCGGCGCTGCCGGCGCCGGCGCGGGCCATGAAGCCGCGGAGCCGGATACGCATCCGGGCGGCTCAGAAGTAGGCGGGGCGGCGGGCGCCGTCACCGGCGGGGTCATCGGCTCGGTCGCCGGGCCGGTCGGCACCGTCGCGGGTGCGGCCATCGGCGGCGCGGTCGGCGGCGCGGCGGGCGAAGGCGCCCAGGACACGGCGTCCGATACGACCAGTGGCCCTGGCTATACCACGTCGGATGTGACCACCGATACAACGCCGGGCTATACCGGCGCGGGTGCGGCGCCCACCTATACCGACGCCACGACAGTCAACCGCGATCCCTATATGACGCAACCCATCGACACGGCTGCGGCCGCCGGCACAAGCGGCACCTATGATACGAGCGGCACGAGCAGCACCACCTACGAGGCGACCGGCAGCGGCGATACATTGCAGTCGGGTGGCATGAGCGGCAGCAATGCCGGCGCCGGCACCGGCTACGTGGCCGGCCAGTCCACCACAACGGACTACAATACCAGCGGCACAACCGGTAATTATGGCACGACCGGCGCAGCCTATGATACGACCCGGACGGATACCGGCGATACGGTCGCCCCGGAGGCGGCCGGTGGCGCCGGCGGCGCGCTGGCCGGTGGCGTGATCGGCGGCGTGATCGGCGGGCCTATCGGCGCGGCGGCGGGTGCGGCCATCGGCGGCGCGGCCGGCGCCGGCGCGGGCCATCTGGGCAGCGAGCCGACGACCAATCCCGGCGGCTCGGAAGTCGGCGGCGCGGCGGGCGCCGTGACCGGCGCGGCCATCGGCTCGGTGGCCGGCCCGGTCGGCACCGTGGCGGGCGCTGTAATCGGCGGGGCCGCGGGCGGCGCGGCCGGTGAAGGCGCCCAGGACGCGGTCGAGGATACGGAAGCCGCAGACAATACCAGCGGTTATGTCGATCGCAGTGGCTATGTTGATCGAGGCAATTCCGAAACCCACTAAGATCAATACCCACCCTTAGCTGGGACGGCGGTAGAGCCTGGCTCTCCCGCCGTCCCTTTTTGCACCTAGTAGCCGTCAGCCGTCAGGTATCAGGAGTCAGTCGTCCGCAATCGAGCCGGCTGATATACCGATACCAACTGCTAGACAGAGAATCAGCCGGCAACTAATAGCTGACGGCTGGACACACACCCCCGCCAGGCCGTAATATGAGGATGGCACCACATGCTGCCCTGGAGGAGAACCGGCCATGCCTTACCTGGAACCGCTGGCGATTGAAGCCGACGACAAATTGAACCGCGTGTTTATTGAGTGGAGCGACGGGCATACCACGGAGCACGACATCGAGCATCTGCGCTGGCTCTGCCCGTGCGCCGAGTGCAAAGGGGAGTGGGGCGACCCCGGCAAACTGGCTCACACCCGCGAGCTGACGCCCAAGCAGACCGAGCTGACCGATGTCCACCCGGTGGGCCGCTACGGCCTCACGCCGGTGTGGGCCGACGGGCACACGACGGGGATCTATACCTACGAGTATCTGCGGAAGAACTGCGAGTGCGCCGCCTGCCTGGCCCAGCGGGCTGCGGAGGAAGCCGCTGCCACGCCCTGACCCGCGCCCCCTTTTCAGGCCGCCTCGCGGCTTGTCACTCTGAGAGTATTGCTTCCAGTCTCGCGTATCCTGATGAACGCAGTGAAGCATCTTGTCTTGTAGCCCAACGACGAGATGCTTCACTGCGTTCAGGGTGACAACGAGGACTGAAAGGTGAACATGAAACCCCGACTCTCGCATGTCCATTGCGATCTCGTCTTCACGACTGCCGTTCTGGTCTACAGCTTGACCCGCAACTCGAACTTAGGGCGTGAATAATTTCCAATGACCTTCGGAGATAACTTCGACCGCTCCGTCGATCACTTTGATGGCGGTATCATCGTCAACCACGTACCCCGGCACCGTCAGCTTGGCGGCCCATTTTTCTGCGGCGGCCAGCGTGTTCTCCGGCAAATTCGGGTTGTCCAGGTGGGGAAACATCGCAAAATCGACCAGCCCCAGCGTCTTGTCGCTATCGCCTGCGGTGGGTGGCCTCCAGTTGACGAACTCCTGCCCGATGTTGGGGGCCAGCACCATGCTCCCGGCGCTCATTCCCACATAGACCGTCTCGCGCAGCTCCGGCAAGAGGTCCGCCAGCCCCGACTGCTGCATCCAGTAGCACAGATACAGCGGATCGCCGCCGCCCACCAGCAGAACGTCAGCGGCTTCGAGTTTCGGTAGCCAGGCGTCTTGCGGGATACTGGGCAGGGCAGTTAGCTCCAGCACGCCGAAGGCCTTCCACTCCTGTTGTAGGAGACTTTGTGCCGACCGCCCGACAAAGAAGGGTCCGAGCGGTTGCTCTGCTGTGGGAACGAACAACGCCGTGGCCTCGGCAATCGGTTTGCCCATCATAGCAACCAGCGCGTTCCGAATGCTGTTGTTCACGATGCCCCCAGAAGTGAGCAGACGTTTCATGATTTCTCTCCTTACCAGCTTATTGGGTGCGCATTTGCTGATCCAGTCCCTCTCCCCTTCCACCAGCGGCCTCCATACGCATCGCCGGCGCGGTCTGTTGAGAGGCTCCAGCCACAGCTTACTCGGTTGGACCTATGCAAAGGGGCGCTAAGAGTTATTAGAGTTCCCCTCATTTTAGCACAAGTGTGTTCATGACGTGATGGTCTGGACACTTCAAATATACGCCCAAGCACAGCAGACGGCTCAACCAGGTGGAGATCTGGTTGAGCATCCTGGTGCGCCAGCCGCTCAAGCGCGGTAGCTGCAGCTCGATGGACGAATTGGTGCAACAGGTGCCGAGTTTCATCGCCTACTACAACAAGCAAGCCAGGCCGTTCGCCTGGCCCTATCGCGGGCGGATGTTATCGACCTAATTGTATACTGATTTAGGCCCATCTGTACTAGTGATAGTGGTGACAGGCTATGGCGCATTGTGGGTTGCCCGCAAGGTAGAACGTGCGGCTCCGTTCCAGGGCTTCCTGGTAGGCCTGGTGGTCGCACTCATGTCTTTCGTGCTAGATCTGGGCTTTAGTGGGAAGATTGATCCGGTGGGACTGGTACTCTACGTTCTGATGGTCGCCGCCGGCTGGCTGGGTGGCATCCTGGGTAGCCGAAGATGCGCCGCTTTCATGGCGAAGAGTCTCGGCGCAGTGGGGGACAAGACGGAGATTCTGAGCGCAGCGAAGAATGACGGATCCCCCAAGCCTTGTCACTCTAAGCGCAGCGAAGAGTCTCGTCCTCCCGGCTTGTCTAGGGAGCGCAGCGAAGAGGCTCGTCGTGCGAGGGGCAACGCTAATCAGGGGATCTCGGCGGTGCGGTCGCCGGGCACCACCAGCATCGAACCGCTGTCATAGACGCGGACGGTGTAGGGGCGGTCGCGCCAGTGCGCGAGGAACGCGCGGCGCGGGTCGCCCTCGAACAGCACGCCGCCGCGCGTGACCCGGCCCTCGCGCGCCAGGCGCAGCGAGAACCCGGCCCAGCTTTCGCGGAAGGCATCGCCGACGTGGTCCACGCCGCTGTCGCCGCTGCTTCGCCCGCTATAGCGGCCCCGCTCGCCCGCCGACCGGAAGCGCAGGCAGCGCTGGTAGTTGCGCTGGGCCTGCTTCTCGATGGCGTCCACCCGGCGCATGATCTCGGTCCACGGCGTGCCGATGGGCACGTCGAAAATGCCGATATGGCCGTGGACCCGGTCGTCGGCGGGGAAGCGATAGCCGGGATAGACGGTAATCTGCAACTGGCCGTCGCCCAGGTCAAAACCGACGAACAGCATGGTGTCGCCGTACTGGGCCACGGCCCCCGCGAAGTCCGCGGTCAGAATGTCTTCCATATAAGCGATCCGGTGGGCAGGCGCGGGCGCTACTCAGAACCGCCGGCGCGCCGCTGCTGCCGATAGCTTTTGACGGCGTCCTTGAGCGTGCCCAGCGCGAGAGTCGCGCAGCGGGGCCGGCTCATCACCACTTCCCGCCCCAGCAGGTCGATGATTTCGTCGTGCGTCAACTCCTCGACCGAGTCGAGGCTGGCGCCCTCGGCCCGCTCGGCCACGAACTCGGCGGCGGCCTGGCTGATGGTACAGCCCTGGCCCTCGAAGCGTAGCGCGCTGATACGCCCGTCGTCGCCCACCTTCAGGTGATAGGTGAGGATGTCGCCGCAGCCGGGGTTGCCCCCGTTCACTGAGACATCGGCGTCGTCCAGCGTGCCCCGGTGTTCGGGATGCTGATAAAGTTCCAACAGGTAGTCAATCTGCGATTGTCGATCCATCATGTGTTCGTCTATTTCTCTGCATAAATAGGGCCAGGCAAGCCTGGCGCCGGCAAGTCTCACTACTATAACTTTACACGTATACTACTGTAACGGGGATCTACGCCGCATTCTATCACGCGCCCGCCGCCGCGTCAACGCGCGCGGCCGCCGCCGCGCCCGGCGGCTCAAGCCGCGGGCTACCCTGACCATGGCCGCCTGTGCGGCCTCTTTGCCTAGCCCGCGCAGGCGGCCATCGTAGGCGTTGCCCGCCCCTTCAGGGGCGGGGGCGGGGGCGGCAGCCTGCTTGACATCCACGAGCGCGTTCCCTATAATACAGAGGTTATGCCGCGCCCGATGCGTGGACAGGAGTTATGTGTCTGATGGACATGGAATTTAATGTTGCCCAGCTCATGAAAGAGCCGGTCGGCGCGAAACGCAGCTACGACTTCGGCACGCCGGAATTGCTGCTCAGCGAGGCGCTGGAGGGGGAGTCGCTGGCGCTGGTCGCGCGAGATGTGCAGGGCCACATCGCCTTCACCCGGCTGCGCGCGCAGGTGCGGGCAGTGGGCAACGTGCAGGCCCAGGTCGAATTGCAGTGCAGCCGCTGCCTGGAATTGTTTGTGACCGCCGTGGACGCGCCGCTGGACGAGCTGTTCAAGCAGACCATCGACGTCGTCAGCGGCCACCCCCTGCCTCAGAGCGACAACTCGGACGACGACGAGGACGATGTGTTCCCCATTAACCAGAACCATATCCTCGATCTGACCGAGCCGGTGCGCCAGGCGCTGCTCGTCGCGCTGCCGATGCGCCCCTTGCACAGCGAGGATTGCCGGGGCCTCTGCGCCACCTGCGGCACCAATCTCAACCTGGCCCAATGTGATTGCGTGCCCGAAGAAGGCGATCCGCGCTTTGCCGCGCTCTCGAATTTGCTGGCCGATTTCGACACCAGCGACCGGCATTCCAACAACTAGGCCACCCTCGCCGCCCGCGGCGAACCAGCACAAGTAGCAAAGGAGTTTGACAAGGTCATGGGAGCTGTCCCCAAGCAACGAATCTCGCGCGCTCAGCAGGGCAATCATCGCACCGGCTACCGCGCCAAGACGATTCATGTCGTCGAATGCCCGAATTGCCACAACCTGCACCGCTCGCACTATGTGTGCCCGTCGTGCGGCACCTATAAGGGCCTGCAAGTGTACGAAATCAAGCAGGCCAAGACCGAGGAGTAATCCCGGCTTCCCCGCGGCGGCGACAGCATCATCCGAGGCTGCTGCCGCCGCGACTTCTATAAAACCGAACGTGGGCTTCGTCATTCAGGAGCATGGTTGTGAAGAACTACGCCGCAATTCGCGGATGGGGCATGTACACGCCGGAGCGTGTCATGTCCAACGACGAGATGGCTACTTTTGTCGATACCTCGGATGAGTGGATCCGCACACGCACCGGCATCGCCCAGCGCCATATCCTGGCCGATGATGAAACAACCTCCAGCCTCGCCACCCATGCCGCCCGCCAGGCCCTGGCCCAGGCGGACCTCCCCGCCGACCAATTGGACCTGATTATCGTCGCCACCTGCACCCCCGATTATTTGCTGCCCTCGACCGCCTGCCTGGTCCAGGAGGCGCTGGGCGCCAAGAACGCCGCCGCCTTCGACCTCGGCGCTGTCTGCTCCGGCTTTATGTATGCCCTGGTTACGGCCAGCCAGTTCGTGCAGACCGGTAATTACCGCAACGTGCTCGTGGTTGGGGCCGAGTCGCTGAGCCGCTTCTTGAACTTCAAGGATCGCACCACCTGCGTGCTGTTCGGCGACGGCGCGGGCGCGGTCGTCTTGCAGGCCAACGAGGCCCCGGCGGGCGTGCTGTCCTTCGTGCTTAATGCCCAGGGGTCGGGCGCGGACCTTATTAAAATCCCGGCGGGCGGCAGCGCCGCGCCCGGTATGCGCGGATCGCTGGCTGAAGAAGAGTACTATATCCACATGAGTGGCGGCGAGGTTTATCAGTTTGCGGTGCGCACTATGAGCGAGGATTCGGCGAACGCCGTCCGCAAAGCCGGGTTGGCGCTCGACGACATCGACCTCATTATTCCGCACCAGGCCAATATCCGCATCATCGAGGCGGTGTCGCGGCGGCTCGATTTCCCGATGGACAAGTTCTTTGTCAACATCGACCGCATGGGCAACACCTCCGCTGCATCCATCCCGATGGCGTTGTGCGAAGCGGTCGCGGCGGGCCGCATACGGCCCGGCGCCAACGTCGTCTTCGTCGGCTTCGGTTCGGGCCTCACCAGCGGCGCCACGGTCGTGCGCTGGGGGTGGGACGGGTGACGGAGACCGCGCAGACCGGCGCCGCCTGGGTCTTTCCAGGGCAGGGTTCGCAAACCGCCGGCATGGGCCGGGCGCTCTACCAGGAGCTATCGGCCGTCCGCGCGCTGTATGATGAAGCCGATGACGTGCTTGGCTTCGCCCTGTCGCGCCTCTGTTTCGAGGGGCCGGAAGCCGAGTTGAACCGCACCGCCAACGCCCAACCCGCCCTCGTGGTGACCAGCCTGGCCCACCTGGTGGCCTTGCGTGAGCGCGGCGTCGCCGTGCCCACGCCGCAATTCGTAGCCGGGCACAGCCTGGGCGAGTACAGCGCCTTGCTGGCCGCGGGCGCGTGGTCACTGGCCGAGGCGTTGCGCGTGGTGCGCGCCCGTGGCGAGGCCATGCAGGCGGCGGGCGACCAGAGTCCCGACGGCAGCGGGATGGCCGCCGTGCTCGGCGCCGACGATGCCATGCTGGCCGAGGTCTGCGCCGCCTGCGACGTGGACCTGGCGAACTTCAACGCGCCGGGCCAGACGGTGATCAGCGGCAGCCGCGGCGGCGTGGAGCGGGCCGGGGCGCTGGCGAAAGAGCGTGGCGCGCGCCGGATCATGCCTCTGGCCGTCAGCATCGCCTCTCATTCGCGCCTGATGCGCCCCGCCGCCGCGCAAATGGAAGGCATCCTGGCCGCGGTCTCTTTGCAGCCTCCGCAGGTGCCGCTGATCCCCAACGTCACCGCGCAACCCGAAACAGACCCCGCCGAGATCCGCCGCCTGCTGGTCGAACAACTCGTCTCCCCGGTGCGCTGGGTCGAGTCGGTGCAGTTCATGACCGGCGCCGGGGTGACGACGTTCTGGGAGATCGGCGCGGGCAAGGTGCTGGGCGGCCTGATCAAGCGCATCGCCCCGACCG
>JAICKM010000717.1 GCA_025927935.1 Chloroflexia bacterium
ATCCATAACGATCCAGTTATACGGCACGGACCGCCTGCGGGGCTATCCGGCGGCAGATGGAACCGGCTTACGCAATCCGCCGGATCGATCCCTACGCCTGCTTGCGGTTCTGCAAGTCCTGTTCGACCGTGGCGCGGTCGCCTTCGGCCTGCCCGGCCGTCGGCAGCCCGCCGCCCGTGGTGCTGCTCGTGCCCGGCCCCGCCCCGGCGCCCTGCCCCGACTCGTCGGGGGCTTCGCCGCCGAAAGTGCGATCCCCTTCCGCTTGTCCGCCGGTCGGCAAACCGCCGCCCGATCCCCCCTGCTGCTGATTCGAGTCCGCCATCTGGCGCTATCCTTTCTCCCCGGCCCACCGGGGACTAGTCGGCATCTGGTCAAACCCTACGCTTATACACCGCGAAGACGCGAAGAGCGCGAAGAATAAGATTTATGTCAATCGTCTTCGCGTCTTCGCGGTGAACCTCGAAATCGATGCGCGAGGACTAGCCGTTGACTACCTCGCCGCCGTTGGGATGCAGGATCTGGCCCGCCATATACGACGCATCGTCGGAGGCCAGGAAGAGATAGCAGTTGGCGACCTCCTCCGGCTGCCCGGCCCGCTTCATCGGCACGTCGGCGCCGAAGCTGGCGACCTTGTCCGCCGGGAAGGTGGCCGGGATGAGCGGCGTCCAGATCGGGCCGGGCGCCACGCCGTTCACGCGGATGCCCTTCTCGATGAGGCCCTGCGACAGCGAGCGCGTGAAGGCCACAATCGCCCCCTTGGTCGACGAGTAGTCCAGCAACTGCGGGCTGCCTTTATACGCTGTCACCGACGTGGTGTTAATGATGGCGCTGCCTTCCTTCAGGTGCGGCAGGGCCGCCTTCACCATGTAGAACATAGCGAAGATGTTCGTCTGGAACGTGCGCAGCAACTGCTCCGCGCTGATCTCCTCAATGCTGTCCCTGGGATGCTGCTCGGCGGCGTTGTTGACCAGGATGTCCAGGCGGCCCAGTTCGCGCACGGCCTGATCGACCGCCTGGCGGCAGAACGCCTCCTGGCCGATGTCCCCGGCAATCGCCACACAGCGGCGGCCTTCGGCCTCCACCTGGCGCTTCGTTTCTTGCGCGTCCTCCTCCTCGTTCAGGTAGAGAATCGCCACGTCCGCGCCCTCTTTCGCAAAGAGAATGGCGACGGCCCGGCCAATGCCGCTGTCGCCGCCGGTGATCAGGGCGGCTTTGCCGCGCAGTTTGCCGCTGCCCCGGTGCTGCGGATCTTCGGACACCGGCGGCGGCGTCATCTCCGCCTCGATCCCCGGCTGCTGATCCTGGTGCTGCGGGGGGCGCTGTTGCGGTTGCTCTTTTTGCTTTTCCTGCTCTGCCATGGTTCGCTCCTCATACAGAAGATGATGGATGATGGGGGCGGGCGCGCGGCAGGGCCGGCCCCCGTGCTACGTAGTTGGCGAGAAGTCGTCGTCTGCGTCGGATTCGTCGTCGCCGGATAGGGCGGCAAAGAGCAACCCGGTGACGCTACCCCACACCACGTGGGCCACAATCATCAGCGCGTTGCGCTGGGCCGGGTGCTTGGTGGCCGGTTGCAAAATGCCCAGCGCCGGCAGCCAGCCCATGTACCCCGTCAGCCAGACCAGCAGGCCGAAGCCGATCCCGCGCGCCAGGCTCGGTGCGGGGATCAGCTTGGCGGCGACGCTGTAACTCGCCCCACCCAGCGTGCCGATGCCGAAGTGCAAGATCCCCGTGGCGATGGTCCGCTCCGGGTCGCCCAGGTGGCCGATCGCGCCTTTGTCGGCGATCATGCGCAGTGTCACCTGCTCCGGCGGCAGCGGATAGCGCATGCGTTTGGGCAACAGGCGTTGCAGCACCACCATCGCCACCGTCATGGGCACCGTGGCGATCAGCCCGGCCAGGGCGCCCTTGGCGAGCCGGACCGCGAAGTTTGGCGTCCCGCTCGCCTCATCTCCCCAGTCATCCCAGTCGTCCCAGGCCGCCTCCGCGTCAAAGTCGGCGGGGCCGACGGGCACGGAGTCCCCGGCGTAAGCGGCCAGGGTTTCCCCGCCGGTTTGAGCGGCATCCCCGCTCGCCGGCGCGCCGGGCGTGCCCGGCTCCGATGATAGCGAAAAATCGTGGTCCTCGCCCGGTTGCATACTGCACTCCTGTTCCGTCACGCACCGCACCGCGCCGGCCCGGCGCCGGGTGTGCGGGTGGCTGCAATGGTCCGTCTCTGTTTCGGCAATTCCCGTGCCAGATAGTTGCCGCCGCCAGCAGCCAAGCCGATGCGTGGCACACACTCTGCTACTATGGGTCCCGACGTCTGACGCGAATCAAGCCACTTATATTCCAAACACCCTATCATGTCGGAGCGTCCAGGACCCTGATGATCCGCGTTAACGCCCCCCGGTCATGCCGTCACCCACGTCGTGTACTCGGCGTCTGCCCCGGTTGGGCAATCAGAAAGGAGAACGAGGATGGCGGGTAAAGCAGAGCGAGGTTTTGCGTCGATGGACCCCAACAAACAACGCGAAATCGCCAGCAAAGGCGGGCACGCCGCCCACGAGCGCGGCACCGCCCACGAGTTCACCGCCGACGAGGCGCGCGAAGCCGGGCGCAAAGGCGGGCAAACGGTGAGCCGCAACCGTGAGCACATGGCCGAGATCGGGCGCAAGGGCGGCGAAGCCGTCAGCCGCGACCGCCAGCACATGGCCGACATTGGCCGCGAAGGCGGCGAAAGCCGCCGCGGCACCGGCGAGCCGGGCGACAACCGCTAGCTGCGCCGGCATCCCCGGCGCAACCGGCCACAAGCCTGCCTGATCGCCCGCTCCAGACCGCCCTGGCGCAGTTGTGCGCCAGGGCGGTCCGCGCCATTCCCGTCGCTGGTGGGCCTCCCCGCCGCGGTCCCCCACCCGTGCGCTCCCCATTGTTGAGTCCGCTTAGCGCTGGTGCAAGCGTTAATCGCGGCAATGGCATGGGCCGTGCTTATTCCAGCAGGTGCCCCGTTGCCGCCGGGGCGACCGGGCAGCAGTAACGCGCAGGCGCAGGAGGCCGTCATGGACCCGAATCCGAATGACGTGATCATGCAGAAACTTGTCCCCTTTATTCAAGATGCCTATGCGCTCGAAAACCAGATCGTGTCCACGCTGGAGGCGCACGCCGAGGAGGCGCGCTCCTTTCCCGCCGTCCAGGCCAAGATTCTGGAGCACCTGGAACAGACCAAACAGCACCGCGAGCGCATGGCCGGGCGGCTGGATGCCCACGGGCAGCACCCGTCCGCCGTCAAAGACGCGCTCAGCGGCGTGCTGGGCAACATGCTGGGCGCCGTGTCCGCGCTGCGCCCCGACACGCTGGCCCGCAACGCCCGCGACGAGTATGTCACCGAGCATCTGGAAATTGCCGCCTACACCCTGCTGATCACGATAGCGCGCGCTCTGGGCGACGCCGCCACGGTGCAGGCCGCCGAGTTGAATTTGCGCGACGAGATCGCCATGCAAGCCTGGCTGCTCCAGCACCTGCCCGAAGCCTGCATTGAAGCCCTACAAGAGGAGGGCGTGAATCTGCCGCCGGGCGCCTGGCAGGCCACGGAGCCGCCCCCCGTCGATCCCGGCGCCCCCCATGCCGCGCAATAGTCCACGCCCATCAGTACTAGAGGAGAACGCTACCCATGCAACTCGAAGGTCGAGTCGCCTTAATCACCGGCGCCG